>DASTIZ010000105.1:0-18491 GCA_035717045.1 Chitinophagaceae bacterium | reverse complement strand
CAAGCCCGGTGATGGCATACTTATTACCTATATCAGTGTAACCAAGGCCTCCTGAAGAAAGCCCGCCTAAATGATTCCCTGGTTCAATAAGAAGAACGGTTTTACCCATTTTGGATACAGAGTAAGCCGCAATAACTCCTGCTGATGTACCGCCATAAATACACACATCATACTCTTCAGTTTTTTTATCAACCGAAAAGAAAAGGGAGACACAGAAAAGAACACTGTATAATGATACTGCTGTTTGCCTCATGTTGAATTAATAATTCAATAATCAATCACCTGCTCCTCTATTGCCTGCGGCAATTCTCTCCATTCATATTGCTGGTTGCGGAGTTGTGGTTCAAAGCCAGCTTCCCGGATAGCCTCCTGGATACTTTTATAAGTAAACCGGTGCGGGGCGCCGGCAGCACTTACTACATTTTCTTCCAGCATGATGCTTCCAAAATCATTGGCGCCGCCGTGCAGGCATAATTGAGCTACCTGTTTACCAACAGTAAGCCAACTCGCCTGGATATTTTTAATATTGGGTAACATGATCCGGCTGATCGCGATCATTCGGATATATTCTTCGGGAGTTGTGAGATTATGAACGCCGCGGATCTTTGCCAGTAATGTATCAACATCCTGGAAGGTCCAAGGGATAAAAGCCAAAAATCCCTTTGCACCTTCCGGCTTACGGCTTTGTACTTCTCTTATTTTTATCAAATGCTCAAATCGTTCTTCAATCGTTTCTACATGACCAAACATCATGGTTGCCGAGGTTGTGATATTTAATTGGTGTGCCTCCTGCATAATGTCCAGCCATTCCTGGGCACGACATTTTCCTTTGCTGATGAGCCGGCGAACACGATCAACTAAAATTTCTGCACCGGCCCCCGGTAATGAATCCATCCCGGCTTCCTTTAATGCGATCAGCACATCCCGGTGATTAGTTTTCTGCAGCTTCGTAATATGTGCCACTTCAGGCGGACCGAGTGTATGCAGCTTGATCGTTGGAAATTCTTTTTTTATCTGGCGAAAAGTGTTGACATAAAAATCCAAACCAAGCTCAGGATGATGACCACCCTGCAACAACAACTGGTCTCCGCCCCATCGAATGGTTTCTTCGATTTTTTTCCGGTAAGTGGGCATGTCGGTGATATAAGCTTCGGGATGTCCAGGTATGCGATAAAAATTACAGAACTTACAATTGGCAATGCATACATTGGTCGTGTTCACATTGCGATCGATCTGCCAGGTAACTTTCCCGTGAGGCACTTGCTTCTTTCTTAACTCATCGGCTAAGAACATAAGCTCGGTAAGTGGAGCATTTTCAAATAAAAAAACTCCTTCTTCCTTCGACAGGAATTCGAAACGGGCGGCTTTCTGGTATAGGTCCTGTAATTGCATATTCATGTGGAGAAAAGAGTTTAAAAGGTTTAAGAGGTTTAAGAGGTTCAATAGGTTATTTCAGTGACACAACTTTTTAAACCTCTTGAACCTGTTGAACTTCTTGAACTTCTTCTTCGCCTTTAAGCTCTCTCCCAAAGGCTACAGCGCAAAGGTAAAGAAGGGAAAATCATTCAGTTAAATTGCCGCCTGTAATATTTATTGCATTATTATAATATCTTGTTGGCCTTAATGCAGCAAATAAGGGAAACTATTCGTCTATTTGCTGACGCGCCCAAATATTAACAATTGACCTTCGATAGATAGAATTTCATCGCCTGCTTAATCAAGAGCAGGAAGGTGATCGGCCGAAGGCGGACGCGACGAGTGTTTAATAGTAATGCGAAAGACCGTAACACAATTATTTTTTTCTTTTTTATTAGCTGTATCTATTTCCGTAACGGCGCAGGAACAGTTTGTTGAACCTCCGGCAAAACTTTTAACATCATTTCGCTTCAGGCAGCTTTCCGGGGGTGTGATACTGCTCAAGGCAATGTTTGCCAATTATTCCGACACGCTGAATTTTATTTTAGATACCGGTAGCGGGGGCATCTCGCTAGATTCAACTACTGTCGATTATTTTAAGATCACCCCAACACCATCAGATCTTACAATTCTTGGTATTGCGGGTTCGCGTAAAGTAAGTTTTGTTTATAACCAGAAATTAAAACTGCCGGGGCTCACTGTTGACAGCCTGAATTTTCATGTCAATAATTATGATATCCTTACTGCGGTATATGGTGAAAAAATAGATGGGATCATTGGTTACTCGGTATTGAGCCGCTATATTTTCTGGATCAACTATGACAGCTTGAAGATCAACATTTACTCCAACGGCCGGCTGAAATATCCCCGTGGCGGGTGGTTGTACGAGCCGATACTCCGAACATTACCGGTGCAAAATGCACGGATAAAAGATGAGGTGACAACTCATTCAAGGTTCTTATTTGATATCGGTGCGGGCCTGTGCCTGATGCTGAATAAGGATTTTATCGATGATAGCAATTTTCTTAGTAAAAAGAGAGTACTATACCCGAAGGAAGCGGAAGGTGTGGGCGGCAAGATAGATATGCACATGACGGTGATAAAAGAAATCCGGATCGGGCCTTATCGTTTCCGGAATATTCCCGTGTTTGTTTTTGAGGATACCTTCAACATTACTTCATATCCCTACCTGAGCGGCATTATCGGCAACGATATCCTGAGACGCTTCAACATGATACTGAACTATCCAAAAAAGGAGTTCTATTTCATGCCCAACTCACATTACCAGGAGAGGTTTGATTATTCTTACTCGGGAATCGAGTTATATATGATCGACGGAAAAATAATTTTAGGTGATGTGGCTTCCGGGTCACCAGCCGAGTCAGCAGGATTAAAAGAAGGAGATGAAGTCATCAGCGTCAATAATGTACTGGGACAGAACATGCAGCTTTTTAAATCTGCGTTACAGGCTCAAGGTGAAAAAGTAAGAATGATCGTCAACCGCGACGGTGAGTTGATGGAATTCCACTTTAAGATAAAGAGTATACTCTGACCATTTTCTTCTACTCCAATTAGTTAATTTTGCAAACCGTTTATTAAGTTTCGAATTACTATGATACGATTTGAAAGATTTGTATTAGCAAATGGTTTAAAGGTGATTGTTCACCAGGATAATTCCACGCCAATGGCCGTTGTAGATATCATGTATGATGTAGGCGCAAGAGATGAAGACCCGAATAAAACCGGCTTTGCTCATTTATTTGAGCATTTGATGTTTGGCGGAAGCGTAAACATTCCAAGCTATGACGGGCCTTTGCAGATGGCGGGTGGCGAGAACAATGCGTATACGTCAAATGATGTTACTAACTACTACATCCAATTGCCGGCTGAAAATTTAGAAACAGCCTTTTGGCTCGAAAGTGACCGTATGCTGTCACTTGCATTTGGTGAAAAAAGCCTGGAGGTGCAGCGCAAGGTTGTATCTGAAGAATTCAAAGAACATTATTTAAACAAACCTTATGGTGATGTGTGGCATAAGATGCGTGATCTTGCCTATAAAGTTCATCCTTACCGCTGGATGACGATCGGCAAAGACCTTTCACATATTGAAAACGCAAGACTTGACGATGTAAAAAACTTTTTCTTTAAACATTACCGCCCGCTCAATGCGATACTGGTTGTTGCCGGCAACGTCACCATTGAAAAAGTAAAGGAACTGGCGGAAAAATGGTTCGGTGATATTCCTTCCGGAGAAAAATATGTTCGCAACCTTCCTCAGGAACCGGAACAAAATGAAGCCCGGAAAATGGAAGTGAAAGCAGATGTGCCGTTGGATGCCTTTTACAGATGCTGGCATATTTATCCGCGAAAAGATAACAGATATTATATCGCCGATCTTATCACGGAGATCTTAAGCGGCGGCGGATCATCAAGACTTTTCCATTCATTGGTAAAAGAAAAGAAATTGTTCAGTGCCATTGAATGCTATCATAGTGGTAGTTTGGATGCCGGTACCCTCGTCATTGAAGGCAAACTGGTTAAAGGCGTGAAAATGGAAGATGCCGAAAAGGCGGTTGACGATGAATTAGAGAAAATGAGAACGGAAAAAGTAACTGCTGCCGAACTGCAAAAAGTAAAGAATAAAGTAGAAAGCCTGATCGCATTTGAAGATATGAGTTTGACAAACAGGGCAAACAGTCTTGCTTTTTATGAATTACTGGGCGATGCAGACCAGATGAATCATGAACTGGAAAAATACAATCTGGTTTCAGCTGAAGATATTCTGCGGGAAAGCCGGATCATATTCCGGCCGGAAAACAGCAATACGCTTTATTATTATTCAAAGAACTGATACATGGAAACGCTAACCATTGACAGGAAAATAGCCCCACCAATTACGGATGCCGTTAACTTTCATCTTGAATTAAAGCCCTATGAAAAATTTACGCTTGATAATGGAGTGCCCGTGTATGGGATCAATGCAGGCGCCGAAGATGTATTGATGGTGGAAATGGTTTTCTTCGCAGGTAACAGCTTTGAAGAAAAAAATCTTGTCGCTGCCGCTACAAATTTCTTATTGAAAAACGGAACCTCAAAAAAGAAGGCATTCCAGATCAATGAACATTTTGAATATTATGGTTCGTTTTTGAACCGCGCCTGTTTTAATGAAACTTCAACCATCACGCTTCACTGTTTAAATAAGCATATCAATGAATTGTTACCAGTGGTTGAAGAACTGGTCACGGATTCTGTTTTTCCAGAAGAAGAGCTGGCGATATTTAAACAAAATCAAAAGCAGCGACTCAGTGTAAGCCTGAAAAAATGTGACTTCGTTGCAAGCCGTCTTATTGATTCTTATTTGTATGGAGAAAAGCATCCTTACGGGAAATACACAAGTCATGCAGAGTACGATGCGTTGAGCAGGGAAGAACTCGTGGCCTATTTTCATAGACACTACCGGAATGGAAACTGCATGATCTTCGCCGCGGGTAAGCTTCCTGCTGATCTTTTTCACTCGCTCAATAAACATTTTGGAAAACTTTCGTTGGGAAATAATTTCCAGAAGCCCGTTCACGAAGTTTCATCAACAAAAAAGCCTGGTGAAAAATTAAGGATCAGTAATGACCCCAATGGAGTGCAGGGAGCGATCAGGATCGCCAGGCCGTTTCCCAATCGTCAACATCCCGATTTTCAAAAGGTAATGGTGCTGAATAATATTTTCGGTGGATACTTTGGTTCAAGGTTGATGTCAAATATCCGCGAGGATAAAGGTTATACATACGGCATTCACAGCTATTTGCAGGATCATATCCAGCAATCCGCCTGGCTGATCAGCACCGAAGCGGGTAAAGATGTTTGCCAGCCGACGATCGAGGAAGTGTATAAAGAAATGAACCGGTTGCGAGAGGAATCGGTCAGCGAACAAGAACTCCAATTGGTCAGAAATTTCATGATGGGAACTATTCTTGGCGACCTCGACGGACCTTTCCATATCATCGCAAGATGGAAGAATTACATCCTGAACGGACTCGATGACGAATTTTTTTACAGAGCAATTGAGACCATCCGTACAGTATCTGCCGAGGAATTGCAGCAACTTGCCGGGAAATACCTGAACCCGGATGAGTTCTATGAGCTGGTTGTTGTATAGTAGTGGTTCAAAAGGGTCCAAAAGTTTAAAAGGTTTAAGAGGTTAACTTGTTGAACCTTTTAAACCTATTGAACTTATTAAACTTAGTAAACTCATTCAATCTTCATATTGTATCTCTTCGCCTGCTCCCGCATGATCTTTTCCACTTCGGTTTGCAGCGTCTGATCCGTATTATTTTTTATTTTTTTTGTTCTTTCCCAGTTGATATAGATCTCTCTTTTCGCACTTATTTCCTGGATTTCGTTTTGTATGCGGTTTCTTTCATTAGCTTTTTCATTTACAATTGCCTCCAGTTCCGATGTGGTTTTGTTCTGCAGACTATCAGGTAAGGTTTTGAAATCAACCTTTTCTAAAAATCTTTTGTCCTCATCTTTTGCGTCAATCAGGTCCCAACCGGCATTATTATAGGTCGCCTTTTTTCCTTTCACGGCGATCCGGTTTACGCCGGCAGAGGCGCTTGCGATCGTATTATTCTGGTCCATAGAATACTGCAATGCTTTTCTTTCTTGTCCCTTAGCTCCATAATATATATATGTCCCATTTAATTTATCGTTCAATGTGATCAGTGTGCTATCATAAGGAGTTGGTATTTCTTCAGGCCTGGCATCGGAGTTAATATTTGTAAAACTTCCATTGCCGCACTCTGCAGAGAGATTCCAATGTTCTTTTATTCCCTGTAAACGATCGCCGCAATAAATTGTATTGACGATCACTCCTTTTTTCTTTGCTTCGTTACAAGCGAGTGTATAATGCATTTTTCCCTGCAAAAAGTCTTCATTGCCTGAAATGAAAATCACTTTATAACTGTTAGGATCCGCATCCCAGTTCAATTCATCTAATGACGAATGAATGACCTGCCCGCAATACTCGTCGCCACCATAGGTTGTTAATGAAAACAGATGTTCCGAAAGTTTATCAAGATCCGATGTAAAAGGAGATATTTGTTTTACATATCCCTTATTTACATCATTACTGGTTCTTCCATACTCATAAAGAGCGATCTCAATTTGCGGCGTTTCACCATCGCATTTTGCCTTACCCATCACACTTACCATATTCCACAACTGGGCTTTTGCCTGGTCGATCAATCCATCCATGCTGTTGCTCACATCAAGCAGGATCGCTGCCTGTATTTTAGATTTCATTTTTAGCGGTGGTTCAGATATTTTTTCTTTTGGTAGAGATGAAAAACTTAGCACCATCCAGGAAGTAACCAATGTGACAGCCGGTTTCAAAAGCAAGTTCATAGCAAGAAGTTTAATTTAAGATGCAGGATTTTTTTGTTTACACAAGAATGAACTTGTCTTTTCTGTTGTTTTAACAAATTTAAAAGCACATATGCCTTTATTTTATAGGTTTGCAACATGACTTTCGACCGGAAGAGCTTATCAAACGAAGAGCTCATAAGATTTTATCGTTCATTGCTTTGGCCGAGAATGATTGAAGAAAAAATGCTGCTCTTATTAAGGCAGGGCAAGATCTCCAAATGGTTTAGCGGGATAGGGCAGGAAGCGATTGCAGTTGGCGCCGCACTGGCTTTACAGGAGGACGAATGGATCATGCCCTTGCACCGCAACCTCGGTGTTTTTACCACCCGCAACATGCCGCTTCATAAATTATTCATGCAATGGCAGGGGGCAAAGGAGGGGTACAGCAAAGGAAGAGAAAGAAGCTTTCATTTTGGAAGCAGGGAACATCATATCTGTGGGATGATCTCGCATCTCGGTCCTCAGCTTGCCATTGCTGATGGTGTCGCATTAGCCTATAAGCTCAGAAAAGAAAACAAGATTTCATTAGCCTTTACCGGGGAAGGCGGAACAAGCGAAGGTGATTTTCACGAAGCGCTGAATGTTGCGGCTGTGTGGGACCTGCCCGTAATATTTGTAATTGAAAACAATGGTTATGGTTTAAGTACCCCCGTAAACGAGCAGTACCGTTGTATAAGTTTGGTTGATAAAGCAAAAGGCTACGGCATGGAGGGGGTAATGATCGATGGAAATAATTTGCTTACAGTGTATGATACAATTAAAGGGGTAAGAGAATATTGTATCAAAAATCAAAAGCCTTACCTGATTGAATGCATGACGTTCAGAATGCGTGGACATGAAGAAGCAAGTGGTACAAAGTATATTCCGCCCGAATTATTTAAGATCTGGGAACTAAAAGATCCGATCAAAAATTATGAGCAGTATTTGATTGACTCGGGGGCATTAAATGAAACACATGCCACCGGCATAAGAAGTGAATTTAAGGATAAGATCGAAGAGGAACTGGCCATCGGATTTAACACAAGCATTCTTGTGCCCGATGCTGAAGAAGAGCTGGAAGATGTGTATGCCGTGAGACGTCGGAGGTCAGACGTGAGTATCATTGACAACTCAAAACCGTTTCACGTCTCACGTCTCGCGTCTCACGAACGTAGATTGATCGACGCCATCAGCGAAGGATTGAAGCAATCAATGCAACACCATCCCAACCTGATCCTAATGGGACAGGACATTGCAGAGTATGGTGGAGCATTTAAAATAACTGAAGGTTTTGTAAAGGAATTTGGAAAAGAAAGAGTGCGGAATACACCTCTTTGTGAGAGCGCAATAGTGGGTGTTGCACTGGGTTTATCACTAGAAGGATATAAAAGCATGATGGAAATGCAATTTGCCGATTTTGTATCAGTAGGTTTCAATCAAATTGTAAATAACCTGGCTAAGATCCACTATCGCTGGGGACAAAATGCTGATGTGGTGATCCGGATGCCCACGGGTGGTGGCGTTGGGGCTGGTCCTTTCCATTCGCAAAGCAATGAAGCATGGTTTACAAAAGTGCCAGGATTAAAAGTCGTTTACCCTTCGATGCCGATTGACGCCAAAGGATTATTGACCGCTGCCATCAACGATCCGAACCCTGTATTATATTTTGAGCATAAAGCATTATACCGTTCGGTAAGCGGCCCAGTGCCGGAAGATTATTATGAAATTGAGATCGGTAAAGCGAGACATGTGCGGGAAGGTGATGAAATTTCCATTATCACTTATGGCAGCGGAGTGCATTGGGCTGAGGATTATGCTGCTGAACATCCGGAAATATCGATTGATATCTTAGACCTGAGAACACTGGCCCCACTGGATTACCTATCAATTCGCGAAGCGGTTCAAAGAACCGGAAGAGTGCTGATTTTACACGAAGACACATTGATCGGGGGTGTCGGGGGAGAGATTGCTGCGTGGATCGCGGAAAATTGTTTTGCAATTTTGGATGCGCCTGTGATGCGTTGTGCCTCCCTTGATACACCTGTACCCTTTAACATAGAACTGGAGAAAACCTTTCTTGCATTAATGCGACTTGATGAAGCAATAAAAAAATTGGTCACATATTGATGATAAATTTATCCACAACGGAAAAATAGCCGGGTCACTGCGTATAAAGAACCAAGTAAAAGATTGGAGCATTTTTATTGCAGTAATTACTAAGTTTCATCGGTAAATCCCGTGTTTTTGCTTTTTATGTATAGTAGATTTTGTCTTGACCACAGTTAATTACCCACTATAATCGTTAATAGTAAGTCAATTATCAATAAGTAAAATCCCTATAAGAAACCTGTAACTGTAAACTCTCCTGTTAGCTATTTCGCCTCAATATTTAAACATTTATTTTTAAGCCCATAATTCGCTAATTAACTATTGACATTAATTAGGAATTTTATAAAATCCATACTATGAAAAGCACAATCACGCTTGTTGCTTTATTTTTCTTTTTCTTTTGTGGTAACTCACAAATAGTAGCTCCGTCTGTGATGAATACAAGTGGAGGCAATGCTCAGTCAGGTTATTATCAATTTGAATGGAGCATTGGTGAACTGTCACTTGTCGGCGATATGACAAGTTCAAACAATTCCCTTGTTATTACAAACGGATTTATTCAATCGCTCATTCAATACCCGTCAAGAGACAACAGCAATTACATTTTTGGAAGCGAAGAAATCAAAGTCTTTCCCAACCCGGCATCGAGCTATGTTGAGATCAATTTCTTTACTAAACAAAGAGGCCGGATAAGGATGAGCTTTCATGACGGCGCCGGTAAAAAGATCTACACAACATCAGATATATACTATGGCGTGGGACTGATCAAAAGAATTCCTGTTACAAAGTTGCCGAATGAAGTATATATGTTACACATCGATCTCGAACCATTTGCAGGGTACTCACCAAAAAAGGGAACTTATAAAATTATAAAGATCAAGTAAACCATTTTTGTTTAAAATCCATCGGTATGAAAAACCATTTACTCCTAGTATTTATTGTATTTTCTTCTTTTGTTTTTGGCCAGGCACCTGACATGATCAACTACCAGGGAGTTGCCCGCAACTCGGTGGGTAATGTATTGCCAAATAAAAAACTCACCATGCGTTTAAGCATTCGGGAAGGAAGTGCAAACGGAACTATTGTTTATAAAGAAACAAGGACAGCAACCACGAATAGCTTTGGTCTTTTCACCATTGCTATCGGCAGCCCCGGTGCTAACGATGTAACGGGAACCATTAATGGTGTTGACTGGAGCACCGCCGCGAAATTTATACAAGTTGAGATAGATCCTGAGGGAGGATCGAATTTCATAAATATGGGAACTGCACAATTATTATCTGTCCCGTATGCACTCTATGCAGGAAATGCAGGAACCCAAAACGGCCAGGCAGGGGGAGAACTCTCGGGTTCCTATCCCAACCCGGTAATAAAGGATGGAGTGGTTACAACGAATAAGCTTGCAGATAATTCGGTAACAACTTCTAAAGTCGTTGATGGATCGATAACACTGGCCAAGCTTGGACCCGATGTAATATTTAATTCTGGCAGTCCTACGGGTCCGGCCAATGGTGATCTTACGGGCACTTATCCAAATCCTGCAATTAAAGATGGAGTAATTACGACTAATAAAATGGCAGATAACTCTGTAACAACTTCGAAAATTGCAGATGCATCGGTTACGGGTTCAAAACTTGCAGCCGGTGTGATTCCGACCTCGTTACCTCCAAACGGAAATGCGGGGGGTGATCTTTCGGGAACTTATCCAAATCCAATCATCAATAACGGAGTAATTACAAACACTAAGCTTGCCGATGGCGCCGTTAACTCAAATAAACTGGCTGATAATGCAGTAACCACTGCAAAAGTTGCGGATGGATCGATAACAATGGCGAAGCTTGGACCCGATGTCATTTTTGGTTCCGGAGGCAGTCCAACCGGACCGGCGGGTGGTGATCTTTCTGGAGCTTATCCAAACCCAATAATTAATAATGGAGCGATTACCTCAACTAAACTTGCTGATAATTCGATTACAACTTCAAAACTTGTTGATGCATCTGTTACCAGTTCCAAACTGGCAGCGGGTGTGATCCCAACATCATTACCGCCAAATGGAACTGCGGGTGGTGATCTGACGGGAACTTATCCTAATCCCGTAATCAATAACGATGCAATCACATCAACTAAAATTGCTGATGGTGCCATCATCAATAGCAAGGTTGCAGACAATGCTATTACTACGTCAAAGGTTGCTGATGGATCGATAACCATGGCGAAGCTTGGACCCGATGTCATTTTGGGTTCCGGAGGAAGTCCAACCGGACCTGCAGGTGGTGATCTTTCAGGAACTTATCCAAATCCAAATCTGGGTGCAGGTTCTGTCACCGTTTCTAAGATTGCAAACGGTGCTGTGATTACTCCTAAGCTTGCCGATGGAGCCGTAAGCACAAATAAACTGGCTGATAATGCTGTAACAACTGCAAAAGTTGCAGATGGGTCGATAACAATGGCGAAGCTTGGACCAGATGTGATACTTGGATCGGGCGGCAATCCAACCGGGCCCGCGGGTGGTGATCTGTCAGGTACATATCCAAACCCAATAATTAATACCGGGGCGATCACATACAGTAAACTCGCCGATAACTCTGTAACAACTTCCAAGATAGTTGATGCTTCTGTTACAGGTGCAAAACTCGCAGCGGGTGTTATTCCCACTTCGTTGCCGCCAAATGGAACGGCAAGTGGTGACTTAAGTGGTTCTTATCCTAATCCGACCATAAGTAAGATCCAGGGAGTGAATCTAACCACAACAGGTGCAGCAAACGGGCAAGTATTGAAATTTAATGGTACAGGCTGGGTGCCCGGAACCGATGATACCGGAAGCGGCGGAAGTAATCCGACCGGTCCTGCTGGTGGTGATCTTTCGGGAACATATCCAAACCCAATCATTAATAACGGAGCTATCACGTCCACTAAGCTTGCTGATAACTCTGTAACAACATCCAAGATCGTTGATGCATCTGTTACGAGCGCAAAACTCGCGGCCGGGGTTATCCCTACTTCATTGCCGCCAAACGGATCAGCAGGTGGTGATCTAACAGGAACGTTTCCAAACCCTGTCGTAAGCAGGATCCAAAACATAGCAATCAGCAATACAGCACCCACAAGCGGCCAGGTACTAAAATTCAATGGTACACAATGGGCGCCTGCGGCTGAAGCTGGTGGCGGCTTTAGTTTGCCATATTCTTCAAGTGCCAGCAATGCGTCAAACCTCATGTCATTAACAAACTCAGGAACTGGCGGCGGACTGGAAGGTATTAATTCATCTACCAATGCAAATACATTTGGTGTTGTTGGTAGAATAACATCCGTTTCTTCAGGTGCTTCGTCTTCCGGGTTACGAGGTATCAATAATAACACGGGGAGCAATGGATATGGAATATGGGGAACCCATAGCGGACTTGGTGCAGGGATATATGGAAATTCTCAATCCGGGAACGGTCTTCATGGATCTTCAATAAATGGGAATGGAATATTCGGAACAAGTACAAACTATACTGCCGGTTATTTTGATATTGCAAACGTGTCAAATACATCCGATGCATTGTTTGCATATACGGTTGGTGCAGGTAGCGGGAGCGCTGCCATTAGTGAAAATGGAAATGGAGTTTGGGGTATTACTTACAGTGCGACTGCTGCAGGTGTGCTTGGTTACAATACCGGTGGCGGTGAAGCGATCGTTGGCCGCAACATTAGTACTACTTCAGGCGCAGTTGTCGGTAGAAACGATGGTACTTATGCCGGTGTACAGGGTATTTCAGGAGCGGATAATGGAATTGGGGTACTTGCACAGGCAAACGTTGACGGTACACTTAACAGTAATGCATTGGTTGCATCCGTTGAAGGCTCAGGCAATGGTAATCCCGCAGTGTTTAAAGCAAATGGTGCCAATGTTGCAAGAATTGATAAAACGGGAAAGGGATTTTTTAATGGAGGTACGCAAAACAGTGGTGCAGATATTGCCGAAGCATTTGATGTCGAAGGCAACCTGGATCAATACGAACCAGGTGACGTACTTGTTATCTCAACTAGCAAGGACAGGTCAGTAGAAAGATCAAGTGAGCCTTACTCTACCCTTGTGGCTGGTGTGTTTGCAACAAAGCCCGGCGTTTTACTCACTGAAGAAAATATCGATTCGGAACTTAAAAATAAAGTGCCGATGGGAGTGCTGGGCGTAATCCCAACAAAAGTTTGTCTCCAGGGCGGCCCTATAAAAAGAGGCGACCTGCTTGTTACTTCTTCTCTTCCTGGCGTAGCGATGAAAGCAGACCCTGATAAAGTAAAAGTTGGGCAAGTGATCGGTAAAGCGCTCCAGGATTACGATCAAAATACTATTGGAAAAATAAATGTTTTGGTAAGCATAAAATAATCCCGTTAAAACCAATGAATATGAAAAACCGTTTTATCATCAATATATTACTCATTGCTGCATTGGGGTGCGGCATATCAGCCCAAAGCCAGGAACAAAAAAAGCCAAGTGAAAGATCATTCGCCCGGGAGCTCAGCAGGATTAAACAAATTCAAAAAGAGAGAACAAAGCTGATCGATCAAACCAAAACCCAAACACCGGAAAATTCAACATCGCCTGGTACGGCATATGTGCCTGTCAAAACTGGAAGCCAAAATTCAAGAACCATTGAATCATCGCCGGCAATCAAACCTTCATCGGGTGAAATGAGAAAAACTAAAAAACCGGTTGCTTCAAAAGGTTAACGCTTCGCTGTTGTGCGCGAAAGGCTTTAGTGTTTGAATATTGTGAAATTCCTTATCTACCCTGGCAGATGGTGAGAAATTTTGTCAATCAAGATGATATTCCTTTTTTACGCTTGCCAGTAATTCAGCGGCTGCAGTGTTTGCGGGTTCAATGATTTCTTTTAAGCGATATTGCCATGAAGCATGCCGGTAAATGACTTCATTTAAGAGCTTTCTCAGTAGCGTAGTATCTTTGTTAAGGAATCTTAAATCCCTTTGTTTAAACTCTTCAATCTGGGCTGTCGTCGTCAGACCGTTGACCGAAATGATCGATTCTGAGTCAAAAATATCCGTCATCATTTCTCTCGTAATACGTGAGAAATAGAGTTCATTTTCCAGCCGTATACTGATCTCCCTCATCTTCCTGTCGTATTCTGAGATCATGTATTGCAATCCGACAGAAAAGTAGCGGAGATTACCAGAGTTTTTTAATTGCTGAATGGTGGCATCGTGAAACGTGATGCCATCAACCCAAATAGCCGGTTCGCAATAATAATAGATCGAACCACCGGGTATTGCCGTGATTGGTCGTTCTTTTAAAATCTTTCTTAATTCATTTCCTTTGGAAATATCACTATGATAATTACTGATCAGTTTACCAAATGCCAGCGTATCGCTTTCCAGGTCATCGGCCAACGATGTGGCGTATTGCCGGGCTCTTAAATGCTCAATATAATGTTCCCGTTCATTCTCAACCAAAAATCCGAGTGTAACAGCAAGGAACAGCATCAGGAATTCCCAGAAATAATGCGTCCATTTTTTCTTGCCCCGGTGTAAACCGGAGTCTGGTGTATGTGAATGATGATGAACTTCCATGTGGTCTTATTTCAAATTATATTCCTTCTGCAATACGGTTAACAAGTTGCCAGCCTGTCTTAACAATAAACGGAGGTCACGGCGATTGGCCTTATTGATCCCGTTCAGGCCATACACGCGGTAATTCCATTCATAAAGTTCACGGTTGGCGTACGGCTGCAATTGAAGACCCTGTTCCGGTACTCTTAACACGGCTGCATTTTCATCCATCATCTGATTAAAAAAGACGGCATGGAAAATTTTGCTGGCCGCGGTCCGGTAATGCTCGATCTGGTTTTCTTCAACGGCATACTGGCCTAGGAGACTTCTTACACTAATATCATATTTTGAAATACTATCTACCACTACCCGTTTTCGAATCAGCCTGAATGCGCCTGAGTTTTTTAGTTGTTGAATGGTCCCATCATTAGGAACAAATCTGTAAGGCAATGTGCGTCCTGCATAGATGGCATAGACATAAATATCTTTAATAAACTTCATCGGGTCATCGCTATTCATCATATAAGAAAATGAATCAAGTAATCTTTCCTTATTTGTTCTTGCATTAATGATCCTCCCAATATTTGCAGTGTCTGCCCTTACATCATTGTATAAGGACCTGATGAACTGTTTCTCACGCTGGTGTTCTATGTAATGCTCCCGTTGATTCTCTACAAAAAAGCCGAGTGTTACGGCAAGAAACAACATGAGAAACTCCCAAAAATAGTGTGTCCATTTTTTCTTGCCCCGGTGTAAACCGGGGTCTGGAGTATGTGCGTGATGATGAACTTCCATATCGATTCCGTTTGATATGTTACGTTATGTTTTATTCCTCCCCGGTCGCCACCTGCGGCACACTAATGTTATTTCCGTAAAAAATCGCATTCAGGAAAAGTTTGTTTGTACCATACCATGTACCACGGAAATTAGGATCATCACTGAAGAGAATTACTCTTCCACTTCCTTCATTGCCAACCAGTATTGCTGCAGAATTTTTTACTTTCTTCAGCGTTGTGGGATGAATATAACCGCCGATTAACGGATCATTGGTGTACTGTGACACGGTGCTATAAGGATTGCTGCTTGCTTGTAAAAATGTCAGGCCATTCTTATATACAGATACTTTTCGATTGGTAAACCCAAATCCGATCGGATGCGTCGTGTCAAGATCAACCCGAAAAATTGAGCCACCCAGCGCTTTTGCGCCTTCAATATGCACAGCCATATCAAAATCCCGGCGAGCCGGTATGCCTTTGGCAGTGTCTGCCTGCAACAATTTTTCCGTGGTAAACTTATTACGTATCGCCCATTCCGTTCCTCCCTTAATTGTAATTAATGTATTGCCCGCCTGCACCCAGGTTCTTATTTTATTGGTCGTGATTGTATCAATGAGTGAATAATTCCCTGACACCATGATCATCGTGTTATAACGATTCAGGTTAGCACGACCCATATTTAAGATATCTATTTTAGTAACCGGCATTTGCAAACGCTGATCTAACAAATGCCAGATAAAACCGGCTTCCGAAGCAGCCACCCCGGTTCCGATGATCAACAATACTTCGGGTTTCTTAAGTGTCCGTACATAATCGCTTCCCAAATCCACACCACCTGCATTATACCCGGTTTGGATGCCATATATATTAATATTCGATTCTCGTCCCGTCGTTAACACTGCTTTATATAATGAGTCGGGTGAAATAAGTTGTTGTTGAACAGAAATCACCACGCTTCCATAACCAAATTTTTTATTAGCCCCGTTTACATGAACTGTAAAGGGCCGGAAGGCCGATTGAACAATGACACCGGATTTCTGTAAACTGTAAATGGCCTTATGAATATTATAATCCGTATTGCTCATCACATATGCATAATTGCTTCTTACCGCATCGGTCACTTGCCGTGGAGCTAAAGATGTAATTCTTTTTCCCGCTGTGAGTGAACTTTTCATTTCTGCATACGGCAGATTATATGCATGCACCAGGCTCCAGGCTGAAGCATCATAGAAGGAGCTGTCGATATAAGTGATCTGTTTTTCAAATACGGAGCGAACCATAATATAATTATCCTGCATCGCGGGGACATAAAAAGTTTTCCCTGCTTCAAATGTTTTTCCATCAGCAGAAGTGTTGCTGTTCACTTCATATACTTCTATTTCATGCAGCAATAACGTTTCGACAAATGCCCTTGTCCTGGTTTCATCGCTGGCATCACCAAATAAATAACCCTTTACGGATGATTTGGCCTGTTGTTCTTTTGCCATCCGGTAAAATTCTTTTCGCATCTTAAGCAACATGTTCTTCTCCGCTAACGATGCCCTGATGGTAGTAAGCGAAGCCGTAAATTGATTCCTGATGGTAAAAGCGAATGTGAGTGGTATGGTATTCGTTTCCTGGATATGTCCACGACTACTGGCCTGCTCAAATAAAAACCCGGCGCCGCCATAAAAATTAATATAGCTGCTGCCATAGCCGGGATATAATTTATCAAAAGCTTCTTTGGTAAAATACAGGGAACCGAGTTTGTCGGTTGCTTTGGAAAAATATTCGGCATATTTCGGATAAACAGTTTTGTACAAGTAATCAGGAACAATGGGATTATTGCTGGATTCTTCACCGGGATCAAAATAAAAAGTAGCATTGGTTCCCATTTCATGGTGATCTGTTTGAACATAAGGACGCCAATCGTGGAAAAATCTTATACGATTTCTTGTTTCAGGAAATGTTCCCAAAAACCAATCCCTGTTCAGATCAAACCAATAATGATTAAATCTTCCTCCCGGCCATATCTCTGTATGCTCCCTGTCAATTGGGTCGCCGACCAGTGGTGACGCCTTATGCATATTGACCCAATGGGTGTGACGGTCTCTTCCATCGGGATTGATGACAGGATCCATTAGAATTACCATTTCATTCATCCATTTCATGGCTTCCTCACTTTCAGATGCCGTGAGATAGTAAGCAGTAAGCATAGCGGCCTCGCTGCTTGATGGCTCATTGCCATGAACATTATATCCCAGGTGAATTACAAGTGGAATATTTTCCGTGCTGCCATTTATTTGTCCAGCGAGGTGCGCTTTGCGAATTTCTTCCAGTCGCTGATGGTTGGATGGAGAAGTAAAAATGGCCGCCACCTGCGGACGATTCTCAAAGGTTTCTCCTATTACCTGGAAGCTAACACGATCTGACAAACGATCCAGCTCTTTAAAATACCCGACAATCATATCATGTCTTGTATGATGTGTTCCTATGGCATATCCAAGAAATTTCTCAGGAGTGGGGATGGCCGCATTAAAATTTCCTGAGCCGGGATAAAAATAATCGGCCTGGGCGATAGCGGTTACGTGAAAAAAAATGGCGAGTACCGCAAAAAAAATACTACTTCTCATAGTTTTGGTGTTAGTTGAAGGATGATAAAGCTAACGAAACAACAGTAAAGCTTCTTCAAAAAATTGCTACATTATTAATCACGGGATTTTTATTGTTAGGCGGCGGCAGCTTGTTTATTGCTTACACTTTCTTACCTTGGATACCTGCTTACTAACCCCCGGTAACATTTCACTTATTTCTAAATCATTTTTATGAAACCGAAATTCTTGCTTGCAGTTTTTGTTTTCTGTACATCGGTAGCTTTTGCCCAAACAAAAACAAACTGGAGCCCTGAGCAATGCCTGCAAATGAAAAACATCTCCGCCGTAGTTCCCTCGCCTGATGGCAGTAAAGTCTTATATACAGTACGAGAAGCGGTCATGACAGCCGATCGGAGTGAATACGTGAACCAGGTGTGGGTTTGTAATGCTGATGGCAGCAATCATATCCAGCTAACAAAAAATGATAAGAATTCATCCAATCCCAGATGGAGCCCCGATGGTAAATGGATCACATTCACTTCTTCCAGAGACGGGAAGAACAACCTGTACCTGATGTCAACATTGGGTGGCGAAGCGG
Source organism: Chitinophagaceae bacterium (assembly GCA_035717045.1). Classification (GTDB taxonomy): domain Bacteria; phylum Bacteroidota; class Bacteroidia; order Chitinophagales; family Chitinophagaceae; genus VBAS01. The sequence goes on along the minus strand of DASTIZ010000105.1, from coordinate 75 downwards.
AAAAGATCACCGACGTAAAATCAACCGTGGGCAATTATGGCTGGAACCATGACGCCAGCATGATCGCATTTATTG
>DASTIZ010000104.1:0-8805 GCA_035717045.1 Chitinophagaceae bacterium | reverse complement strand
AGGAAAAACAAACCTGGGCAGCCTCATGTTTACTCCGGGTGCGGAAGCCGGCTATCATTTTGTATTCGGTACCCATATTTTTACTGCTCCCTCGATTGGTTATGGTTACCAGATAAAAATCACGAAAGAATACAATTCCCGTGATGACGATGTCGGCGGAAGAATCATACCGGGTCTTTCTGCCGGGTATAGATTCTGAAGTCTGAGGTCCGAAGTCTGAAGCCTGATGACATTACTTCATTTTATAGTCTATAGTTGATGAGCATTGAATGTTGAGTATTGAATATTCAGTATTTACGATTTCCTTTTGCCGACTGCTTCTTACGATTAAACCAATACCACATGGGCAATCCTGTTAACATTAGTATTAAACCAATTCCTGCCTCTCTTGGCCGTGTTGCAATTGTATTGAAAAAAAGTCCTGTGGAAATTAATATCACAACGGCGGGCACAACCGGGTATCCCCAAACCTTATAAGGTCTTGGAGCATCCGGCATCTTTTTCCGCAGAATGAAAACTCCCAATGCCGTGGCGCCATAAAAAACAAACACAGCGAATATGATCATGTCTGTTAGCTGATCAAACGTCCCTGACAATACAAGTATGCAGGCCCATACACATTGATAGAGCAATGAATTACCCGGCACACTAAATGCGTTCAATTTGCTCGCCTTTCTGAAAAACAACCCCTCTTTGGCCATTGCATAATATATCCTGCAACTTGAAATGATCGTTACATGTGTGCAGCCAAGTGTCGTGATGGCGATGAGTATCGCGATAAATATCTCGCCATTCCTTCCCCAAAACGTTTTTACTGCCTCAATAGCAGCGATCTTATTTCCGGAGACATGTACTTCTTCCAGCTCTGAAACGGGCAACAAGGAGAGGTAAGCTGTGTTCACCAATAAATACACCGCTATTACGATAAATACTCCAATGGCTATTCCCCGCGGAATATTCTTGTTTGCATTCTTGGCTTCACCGCCAACAAATCCAACGGCGGCCCAACCCTGGTAAGCCCAGAAGGCAGCCAGCATCGCCGTGAACATGGCGCTGAATGTAACAGGATTGTTGTTTGTCGTTTTCATAACGAATGCCCGGCTGATATCGGATTCTTTACTGGCAAAACCAAATGCGATGATGATAAACAAACCTGTAAAAACCAAAAACAGGATGGCCGTACCCATCCATGCACCCGTTTTCAGACCAAAATTATTTATACCTGTCAGAAGCAATATCAACACAATGGCTATAAATTTTACATTGAAGTTTTCGAACGGATAAAACTTTCCCGCAATATTAAGATCAGCGAGTGATTCCAAAATTGGAGGAAAATGCACCAGGTTGTGTAATGATTGTGAGAATACATAGGCAAGCGAAGAGATGGCTGCAGTCTGGATGATCGTAAACGTTGACCATCCAAATTGAAATGCAAAAAACTTATTATATATCTTCTTATAATAAGCATAATCGCCACCCGTATCAGCAAGCAATCCGGCCACTTCCGCGTAGCTTAAAGCGCCAAACAAACTGATGATGCCACCGACGACCCAGGCCACCAACACCCATCCCGATGAATGCAGTTCAGCCGCCATTGGCGCCACCTTTTTATACACTCCTGAGCCAAGAATGTTTCCGATTACAAAAACGATTACAAGCTGTAAGCTTAGCGAACGGCTGAGTTGTTGTGATGGCATTTATAAATTGTTTCAATGATTGCTGCGAATAAGGTAATACGGTTGCTTGAAATATTTTTTCTTTCCGTCAGGGTGATAGCGCAAATCGATGACTAACTAAAAACCTTATTAGAACCCAATGCCAGCAAGATACCAACCTTACATATCCAATGACTGATCTCGGCTACATGGGTAGCCAATCTTCCCAGGGTCATTGCTTTTTTATGAGGCTTCTCCTCTTTTTTATCCAAAGACACTCTCTCCAGCATTATACTTGTGAGTGGTGAATCATACTTCCACTCAGCAATAAAAGCATCTTTAATGGCCATGGATCTTACCTTCGTTGAAATTATTTATTCTTTCTAAAAAGCATATTGTACAATTGAAACAGGCCGGCTAAAATAAAAACGATACCCATGAATACATTTAGTTTCCTGTTGGTTGTTTTCATTCTATTTATGATCCATTTACCACCATGAATGTAAACAGCCAATCCTGCAACCGAACCCACGCCCGCTCCGGCGGTGAACAGGTTGAATTGTGCGGTTGTTGGAGCCAACGCATTGCTATTTATTAATTGAGTGCTCCAAATGAACCAAAAGGGAATTTGAGCGGGGTTCACGCCGCTAACGATAATGCCGAGTAAAAATCGATTCATTTTATTATCCAGCAGTAACCCTTTTTTTTTAGCACTTGTTTGCTTGCGGGCAATCACAAAGGCCAGCACGCCCAGGATAATGAACATCACCACGGTTACCCAACCCATGATGGTAAATATCTGTTTATGCTCAACAACCCAATCCATACCCGTTAATGCAAGCCTTAGGTAAGTAAGTTCTACTAAAACAATTCCAATCCCGTATTTCCAGGCATTTTTAATACTCTCCTGCACGCTGATCTGGGTTGCAGTAAGGTTCATATTCCCAAGCGGCAATTGGCCAAGAAAGCTAATTAACGAACCAATTAAAAAAACTTTTATCCAACCCATGATAGCCTTACTTCAATTTTATAACCCCAAAATGAGATCCTTTTTTTTCAACTCGGCGAAATCTTTCTTTTGCTGTTTCCTGAAGCGATTAGCTTCATTAAAACTCCAGTAGCGAACGCCATTCCTGTTATTGATTTTCGCGATACGGTACATATCACGCCAATGGCTGGCGATCACGCTCAATGCTTTTCCATAACTCATGCCGCAGTCATAAATATGATTAGGCTCCGCTCCTGCCCCATTGTATTCAAGTATGCTGATATTTTTTCCGTTCTTCAAATCCTCGATCGATGTACATTTAAGATCGTAGCGACCATAATAACAACCGTTTGATGCGTTATTGAGCCTGTCAAATACATCATTCAATCGCTGGTCGATCTCGGTGTGCAGGTTAATGAATCGTGCGCCCCGGCTGCGATTGCCGGCGACACTTAGATGATAATTCTCACCGTCCCCGGGAATACTTAGCCAGTTATCGGTATGTTTCTTTTTCATCTCGGCTAAACGATGCTGTGCCCTGGGATGCTCATTTACCAACTGCTCAAGTGTTTTCTTTCCATCACCAGTCACTTGTAAATAGTCTTTTAACACAAAACCAGTCACCCTGCCCTTTGTTTCACCCGGGTAACGGATATAAAAAACACTGAACTCCATTGGAAACTCCACAAAAGTTTGAAGGATATAATCGATACCAGCAATGCTATGGTACTTTATTAATTCTTTTTCGGAATCAATTACACGAAATAAAATTCCCTGCATCCCTTCGTCAGGCTTTGCGACAAAAGGATATGCCAGGTTGTTTGCTGATAATTCTGCTTTAATCTGTTCAACTGTGTAGGAAGGCCGGATCAAAATTGTGGTTGGATAAGTACCGGCAGGCAATTGGCTATACATTTCCATTTTACTCCCTACTTCAAATCCTCCAAATGGCAGACCAGGATTCGTGGGAGTGAAAAAATACAATGACCGCGCTTTTAAGCTATAGTACAACCACACCACACCAAGGGGAGCATACATCAGGTCGAATGGCCATAATTCCCAGTTAAAAACTTTTTTAAAAAATCTCTTCATGCTAAGCTACCTGTCATTAAAAATAATTTATGTGCCAATCATTTTTCCAGTTTTTTTTCAAACCCGTGAGTGACTTCTTCAGGATGATCAATCCTATGAACGGCACTTTTCTTCTTCGCCATTTTCCAGATCTGGACGATAGCCGTCACTACGAATATTCCACCTATTATGAAATTGATCAGCCGGTGACTGTTTTCCAATTTTACTGCCACCAGCCGGCCTCCAAAAATAAAAACGCAGTTGCCAATGAGTGTTCCCAACCCGATGCCAATGATATAAAAATTATAATGCCTGCTGACAGGTTGTAGTATTTTTTTTGCGAGCAGTACGGTACTCCAGCCAAACCAAAAAGGAATCTGGGCCGGGCTAACGGCGCTCATAGAAAAGCCAAGAAGGATCTTAGGCAGCGGACTGTCGAAAAAAACATTTTCTTCTTGTGAAGAACTCATCGCCGCATGAAAACTGGAGATAGCCAGTACAATCACGATAACCAGCGTTATCCATTCCAGTATTTTAAAAAGAAATTCGTTCTTGCGAACCCAATCCATTGCCACCAGCGAGAGACGCACATAGACCATTTCGGCGAGTAAGGATCCGAGAGAAAATTGTATTGCCCCCCAGGCGCCGTCCTTAATGCTGATCTGCATGGCTGCAATGTTCAACGTTCCCAGCGGCAGTGAGCCGAGAAAACTAATAAGCATCCCGATAAAAAATATTCTCATTAACCGCACCGTGCGAATGTACAAACTAACAGCTAAGAAGAATAAATGTAAATATGTACAGGTGAAATACCAGTTAATTTTTCCTGGCAAAAATTGAAAGCTCTATGGAAACTTCGTCACCAAGGGAAAAACTGCTTCCGCCAACACCGAACTCTCTTCGGTTAAGTTTAAAATCGCCTTTGAAAAGGATCCCTCCATCCTTACTGGTTTGTGTAAACGGGAAACTGATCTCCTTGGAAACATTTTTTATAGTGATCACGCCAAACATGTATAAATAGCCGTCTTTATTTGTTGCCGTAACTTTAGTTGATCTGAAACTGATCGTAGGATATTTTTCAACATCAAAATATTCGGCCTTTCTTAAATGATTGTCGCGGGCCTCGATATCTGTATCCACCGTCCTGGCATCAACAGTAACACTGAAACTCGCCGTGGAAAGATTGGCAGGATCGAATGTAATGCTGCCGGCAAGTCCATCAAACGAGCCGCCCGTGTTGATACCGAAATTCTTGATCACAAAATGAACCCTGGAGCCTGCATCTGTCGGTGTATAGGTTTGCCCAAATGAAATGACTGTTACCAATAAGGCTACCGCCGTAAAACCATTTTTCAACATAAAAGATCGTTTGCGTACTGACTTTTAAAACGATTTTTCTGCAAAAACCGTTGCTTTTAAGAATAAAAAAAACGGTTTAACAAAATAAAACAATGTAAGTTCGGCTTTCTTCTCTTAATCGTACTTTTCAAGAAGCCTGAAATGTCTTTTGGCGTTTCTCAAAAAATCCCGCCCTTTTTTATAGGGCCAGTAAGGTGTGCCGTTTTCGTGGTTGTATCGGCTTATCTCAAACAGCACTTTCCAGTGCTTTAATATTTCACGATAGGCCTGCCAGATACTCAAACCGGCGTCATAAATATGATTGGGTTCTGCGCCACAACCATTGAATTCAAGTATCGAATAATTTTTCCCTTCTTTCAAATCGTCTATTGACAGGCATTTGATATCATAGCGGCCATAGTAGAATTTATCAGTGTAATGACTGATATCGTCAAACACTTTATGCAGCTTTTCATCAGCGAGATGATGAAGATCGATGAATCTGGCGCCCCGATTGTGATTGCCCGCGTACGAAAGATAAAAATGCTGACCTTTACTCAGTACCCTGTTGAGACGGTGTTCATGCCGATGTTTCATTTCTTCCAACCTGTATTTCGCACGCGGATGCTGTAAAATCAATTCCCATAATGTCGAATGACCGTCGCCATACACCTCCAGCAATTCTTTTTGAATCAAGCCACTGATGGTGCCTTTCTTTTGAGTAGGATGGCGATAATAAAAAACACTTAATTCAACAGGCATTTCGATCAATTCCTGTATCAGATACTCCACCGGAATCCGTTCATGATATTTCTTTAGCTGTTCATCATTATCGATCTTTCTGAATAAAATCCCTTTCATGCCTACATCGGGTTTTACGATGAATGGATAAGAAAACCCGTCCTGTATAACTTTCTTCTTTACTTCATCAAAAGGAAGATCATGAAGGATATAAATAGTTTTTGGATATGAATCGGGTGGTAGTTGATCATACATTTCTTTTTTGCTTTCACCCTCAAAACCGCCAAACGTGATCGAGGGATTTGATGAACTGAAAAACCATAATGATCTTGCCCTGATGCAATACCAGAACCAAACAAACCCAATAGGAAAATACAGCACATAGAAAGGCCACAATTCCCAATTGGTGATCTTTGAAAAAAAATTCTTAATATTCATTTAACAGCCGGCAAAAATATGCCTTGAATTTCAGTAACTGTTTTTTGCATAGTGGTATTTTAGCTTTATTTTTAAAAATCAAAACTGATACTAATGAGAAAATACTACTTATTAATCCTTGTTCTATTTGTTTTTTCTTTTTTCAGCATTCAAAGTAATGCGACTGTTTCACCTCCGACCTTGACCTCATCCGTAAGCACGTCCCCGGCAGTTCCCATACCGACGGACAGGCTTGCTAAAATGAAAATAAAGGAAGCTGAAAAGATCCTGGGAAGAAAATTCACGTTGAAAGAAAAGGTCGCTTTTAAAATTGCACAGGTAAAGCTCAAGAAAGAATTAAAAGCAACGGCTGAGGGTAAATCATCAAAAGGACAAACGGCATTTATTCTCTCTTTGATCGGTCTGTGTTTGCTCATTGTTCCCTATGTCAGTCTTGCATCGTTGCCATTAGCGATCATCGGTTTGGTAATGGGCTCGCAGGCAAAAAAGGAAAATCCTGATGATGGAAAGGCAAAGACAGCCATAATACTTAGTATTGTTACATTGGGACTGATTGCACTCGCGGTTATTCTTGTTGTCGCGATACTGGCTTCAGGTGGATTCTGGGTATAACGATCGTGCAGGCATCATTTCGTTTCTTTGCGGCACAAACTTGTCTACATAATATCAGTATGAAAGTACCAGTAGTTGCAGAACTTTTGGCGGAAGGTAAACAACCCGGAATCCTGTTTTGGGTAGGTTGCGCCGGGAGTTTTGATCAACGGGCACAAAAAATAACAAAAGCATTTGTAACAATTCTTGATAAGGTCGGGATCAGCTATGCTATTCTTGGTAAAGAAGAAATGTGCAATGGCGATCCCGCACGCCGGGCCGGTAATGAATTCATGTTTCAAATGATGGCTTACCAGAATATTCAAACAATGAATAATTATGGTATTAAGAAGATCGTAACAGCCTGTCCTCACTGTTTTAATATTCTTAAGAATGAATATCCTGCACTTGGCGGCAACTATGAAGTGATCCATCATTCAGTTTTTTTGCAACAACTGATCGATGACGGAAAAATCAGGATGAAAGGGAGTGATAACTTCAAAGGAAAAAAGATCACTTATCATGATAGCTGTTATCTTGGCCGGGCAAATGATATTTATGAGGCGCCAAGAAAAGTATTAGAAGCATTCGATGCAGAATTAATAGAGATGAAACGGTGCCGGTCAAAAGGTCTTTGCTGCGGTGCGGGCGGGGCCCAGATGTTCAAAGAAGAAGAGAAAGGAACGATCAGGGTAAATATTGAAAGAACCAATGAAGCCATTGATACCGGTGCAAACATCATTGCAGCGGCCTGTCCTTTTTGCAATACCATGCTTACAGATGGTGTAAAAAATGCAGAAAAAGAGGGTTCGGTCGAAGTGCTGGACATAGCAGAATTAGTTGCCGCATCTTTGGCTTAATTTTGCCACATGAACCTTGAATTTAAACATCTGCTCAATAAGGATTTTGCCCCCGATAGCCGGGTTTGGATCTATCAAAGCAGCCGCTTGTTTAGTATCGCGGAAGCCTTAGTTATTGAAGAGCAGTTGAATGATTTCACATCAAATTGGCTGTCACATGGTATGCCTGTGAAAGGCGCCGGTTACTTATTTTTTGGACAGTTCATCATTTTGATGGCAGATGAAAAAGCAACGGGTGTCAGCGGATGCAGCACTGACAGTTCTGTCCGGTTGATAAAGGACATTGAACAAAAGTTTGGTGTTAATATGTTTGATAGAAATTGCCTGGCTTTTGTTATAAAAGATAAAATTGAATTATTACCTCTTTCACAGGTGCAGTATGCTTTTGATCACGGCTTTATTAATTCCGATTCTATTTATTTTAATAATCTTGTCGAAACAAAGGAAGAATTGGAAAATAAATGGATCGTGCCCATAAAGAATAGCTGGTTAAGCTCCCGTTTAAAATTGAGAATAGAAGATTAAAAGTTGTAAATTAGGCTCGATAGACTTGGAGCAAGCGGAAGTATCCGGAGTGGCCGGGAGACGCCTCTCCTCATTAGCGGAAGTAGCTCACCTGGTAGAGCGACAGCTTCCCAAGCTGTAGGTAGCGGGTTCGAGTCCCGTCTTCCGCTCTTTATGTTTTCTTCTTTGCAGCCGTGGTAAAGCTATAAGCCGCTGTCACCCGAAAGTTTTTAGTTTGTGTTGTGCTGAATGAATGTGCTGTGAAATTCTTTCCATAGGTGTACGTATTCGTCTTCTGGTTTCTGAATAGATCAATGAAATTCATCGTAACACTAAATTTCTTTTTGAAGAATTTCTTTTGAATACCGGCATTCATGCTCAGGTTCCAATTGACAGACCCTTGTGGATTCGCAAACCGGTTGCTGGTGAAATTACCGGTGAAGATCCAGCTATCTTTTATTGAATAGTTTCCATTCAGTGTTGTTGTAAAAGAACCGCCATCACGATACTTGCGAAATGTTTTATCGTAATCGCTGTACTTGTTATAGGTGTAGCTCGCACTCCAGTTTAGTCTGAGTTTTTTGTTTAGCGTAATCCCATTCCATGTACTTATTTCATA
>DASTIZ010000103.1:0-6381 GCA_035717045.1 Chitinophagaceae bacterium | reverse complement strand
ACATTGTCATACATCGCTTTGGCACGGGCATAATCACGATTCATGAAATAACAATCAGCGCTTCGTATATAAGCATCTTGTGTGAGTGCATCGGAGTTTAATGCTGGCGATTTTGCAACCTGTTCAAAAAACTTCAATGCTGCCGGATAATTTTCTTTCCTTAAATATGAATAGCCAAGGTTATAGCGGACTGAATTCATGTTTGCCTCACCAGCACCCGGGGCACCTGCGTCCAGGTATGCGTGATAATGTTTTATAGCATTATCCAGTTTATCGGTCCGGTAAGCAATTTCCCCTTTCCAAAAATTTACTAAAGGCAGAATCGCTGTGTTATTTGGATCTTTCAACGCTTTATCGAGCAATGCATCTGCCTCCTGTAATCGTCCATCGTTGATCAATTCAGTGGCTCTCCCGAATAATATACGAGGATACATTTTCCTGGAATTGGGAGAGGGATTTGATAGCCCATCGATCAACGACAAGGCATCAGCATAATTATTTGTATTGGCAAGCACCATCACCATCAGGTCTCGTGCTTCGGTGTTGTATGTTGAGCCAGGATAGTCTGCTAAAAAGGAACTTAAACTATTCAACGCCTCATCCTGGTAACCGAGTTCATAAGAGAGCTTGGCGTATTGAAACTTTGAAATCTCCTTTTGTGATTTATTACTGCTGTTTGAGGCGCAGAACAAAAATGCATTTCTTGCGTTGGCCTTCTCTCCCACTTTTAAATATGAATCGCCCAGTAAATACATCGCGTGCTGACTCAATGAATCATCTTTGCCGCTTAATTGTTTAAATCCTTCGATAGCCTTCCTGTACTGACCCGCCATATAGTAACTATATGACAGCTCGTACAGATTTTCTCTGGTTACTTTATCGGCCTTTGAAACATAATCTTCAAGATAGGGCAAGCCCTTATCAAATTCTCTTCTTTCAAAATAACCATGCCCAAGCATTAATTTCATTTCGCGATCATAATATTGAGAGTTACCGCCTTTTATCTTTTTTTCTGCATAGGCGATCGCCTCATCTTTTTTTCCTTGTATATAATATATCTGTGCTATGTAATAGGGTACTACTGACGCGTAGCTTTTTTCATTCTCCACAATTTGAAAACTTTCCAATGCCTCTTTGTAGTTTCGGTCACGAAAAGCCAGGAAACCATAATAATAATTTGCATCCAGGTAATTGGGATCGTCTTTGAGCTGTCGTATTGAATTAAAAAGTGGTTTTGCCTGGTTGAACTTTTGCAAAGTGAAATACGAATAGCCCTGGTGAAATTTCATATCGGCTATTTCCCGGTTGCTGAGATTAGCGATACCTGCGTCCTCATAATACTTTGCGGCATCCGCAAATTTTTCCTGGCGGTAATAAAATTCTCCGAGATGAAAATTCATTTGTTGAACACGGGCATTATTTTTCTCCAGCTCGATAAAATCAACCGCCTTCGCCTCGGCTCTTTCTTCGTTTTGTTTAAGTGCAAGGACCGTCGTATAATAGTTAATTTCCTGTGTTACCAGCGGGTCGTTGATGTAATCTGTCTCTTTTGATGCTTGTTGAAGCTCTTTGAACAAAGGATAAGCAAGACTATACTGCTCTTTTTGGTAGTATTCCTTTGCTTCGTTGAACTTCTCCTGGGGGTCTGAAATAATTCTGGTTTGCTGAGCCTGGGTTGAGATAGCAGAAAGCACTATGGCTGCAAAAACGAGGAACCGATTCTTCATAATTATTGTCCTTTAACCGATGGTGACTTAACGCTGTAAAATTCAAATTATTTTTTACCTGCGCCAAACATCATTCCAAACAACTGTGGATAAGTGCAATGTTGATAGATGTTTAACAATTCCTTCTCAAAATGTTTTGTGTGAGGTGTGGTTGCTCCTTGCTTGCTTGTTACTCGTCATTTGAAAGAATAAACTTTATCTTGCCGCTGAATCCAGCATCCAGCATCCAGTATCCGGCATCCAGTATCCACAAACCATAAACCAACACCATGTTCACCAGCGAAACGAAAGTCAGGGTGCGATATGCAGAAACGGACCAGATGGGAGTTGTCTATCACAGCAACTTTTTTCTTTATTTCGAAGTAGCAAGGGCTGAATCGATCCGTCACCTGGGATTCACTTATGCAGATATGGAAAAAATGGGTATGATCATGCCGGTGGTTGATGTGCATGCAAAATATCTTCGCCCTGCCTTATATGATGACCTGCTGACCATCAAAACCTTTTTAAAAGAAATGCCGTTGCATCATAAAATAGAATTTCATCATGAAGTATATAATGAAAAAGACGAATTGCTATGTGTGGGTAAAATCATATTATACTTCATGGAAAAGAATGGTATGAAAAAAACGGCGATGCCGGAACAATTGAAGAAAAAAATTGAACGTTATTTTCAGTAATCTTGTACATGGATCAACCCATTCCTATACCTGGTGAAATACCTTCTGAAATCCCAAAACCGGAGTTAGAAGAACCCAAGAGCAGAACGAATGTGTGGATAAAGTCATTAGGAAGTCTTGCATTTTTTCTTCTTATCGGCTATTTGTTTTTTAAGGACCTGACATGGATCCTGGTTCTCACCGGTGTGGTCGTTTTTCATGAATTAGGTCATTTTGTGGCGATGAAAATTTACAAGTACCAGGAACTCGGAATGTTCTTTATCCCGTTGCTGGGCGCTTATGTTTCCGGCACAAAGCAGGAAGTATCGCAGAAACAGTCGGCCATTATCTTATTGGCAGGACCTGTGCCGGGCATTTTTCTTGGAATCATCCTGCATTTTTTATCGGTGCAATTTGATCTCAACTTTTGGGAAAAAGTGGCCTGGATCATGATCTTTTTGAATGTGTTGAATCTTGTACCTGTTTACCCCCTGGATGGTGGCCAGCTTTTGCACCGTTTGTTTTTGAATGATTATAATATACTTGGAAAAATATTTGTGATCCTTTCGGCTGCATTAATGAGTTGGATCGCGATCAGTTCGGGGTTTTGGTTCTTATTGCTCTTTCCTTTTATGATGATCAGCCGGATGATCAGTGACTTGCAGCATGAGCGGATCGAAAAGAAAATTGAAGCCGAAGGTATTGACCTGGCAAAAACCTATGAACAGCTAAGTCCTGAAGAGTACTGGAGGATAAGAAATTCCGTAATAAAGTATTACCCTCAGTTCAAAGATGTTAATCAGGCGCCGCCTTACGAGATCTCCCCAAAAGAGGACCAGATAATAACGGCTATACAGGGCTTGTTGCAAAGAAGTTTGATCCAGGATCTTAGTTTAACTGGAAAATTCTTAATACTTGTCGTTTGGATGGGTTTCTTCCTGGCGCCCTTCCTGATAAAAAATCCATTTATCTATTTCTAAATTTCGGGATTCTACATTTCTATTTTAAGAGGTCCAATACTTTATACATCTTATTCACCAATGTTGACGCAGAACCATTATAGTTATTGACGAGAAAAGAGAAAATATATTCCTTTCCATTTTTTGCTTTATGATAACCGCAAAAACCTTTTACTCCGCGGATGGTGCCGCTTTTTATTTTCATTCCATTGTATTCGGGTAAGGAAGTAAAGAAATGAGGAAACCAATCTTTGCTTTTTGCATATTTCAATATTTCAACCTGTGCGTGAGTAGTCACCCGATTCAAAGGCGAAAGTCCTGAACCATCTACAATATTGATCTCATCTTCATCCATTCCTTTTTCTTTCCAGAATTTTTTTACAAGGGCAACTCCGCTATCAGTGGACCCAAATCCATTTTTTTCATATGCAAAGGTTTTTATCAATGCTTCGCCATAGAGGTTGACGCTTTTCTTATTGAACCAGTAAATGATGGAGTCAAGAGTAGGTGAATAATAGGTATAAAATACACTTGGTGTTCTAAGCAAGGTCGTATCCAGAATAAACGGCTCTTTAAGGGTCCAGTTAAACCTCCTTTTAATTGAATCCGAAATGGTCTCCATGAACTGGTTCTGTGGATTAATTATTGCACCAGATATTGTAAATCCTTCTTCTGCTACAGGAATCGTTCCCCTTACAATCGCATTGGGAGTCGTTGAAGGAATATATATGAACGAATTATCTCCTGAGCCTTTGGCCGCTGAAGTCACTTCTGAATGCAACTTATAAGAATATAGTTTAGGCTCAGTTTTGACCAACTTAACTTCATCGCCAACTTTTTTTCCAGACCTCATGATCAAATCATACTGATTCTCTCTCCAATTGAGTTTCCCTGCTCCGGCCCCATAATAATTACCTATATCCTGCCATATCCAACCATCAGGAATTTGTTCCGCATTCCATCCCATCGCATTGAGCACAATGCCTTCAATTTTAGAATTTCTTTTTTTTAAGCTATTAAGAAGCGAATCCACTATTATTTTTTCACCCGTGGTTCCCCACCTCCAGCTACCGAATGTTGGGTCACCGGATGGATTGATCCATAAACAAACTGATTTTTCATAGTCAATACAGACCCCAAATTCGGTTTTATATTTATAATCCTTCCGCAACAACTCAAAAGCAGTAACACTTGTAATAATTTTTTGAGTCGATGCCGGTGCTAAACCGATCTGTGAATTCTTATTAAATACCACTTGTCCCGTCCTGGCATCGATCACATACAAGGAACTGATAGCGTGCTTTAGTTGTGGATCTTTCTCAAATACAGCAAATGCTTTCTGCAATTTCTGGGCAACGGTTTGGCCAACGGAACCAGTAACCAGCAACCAACAACCAGCAACAAGTAAAAAGAATCGCTTCATAACACCGCTTTTCATCAAAACTAAAAAGATTTAACTTTAGCCTATGGAAAATATGGTTAAAGAACCTGCGCCAAAGTATAATTATGTTTCCCCTGATGAATATCTCTTAATGGAAAGAGCCTCGGAAGAAAAACATGAATACTTTGATGGTTACGTGGTCGCAATGAGTGGCGCCAGGCTTAAACACAATCAGGTTGCAGCAAACCTCATGATAGACATTGGAAGTTTTTTGAAAGATAAAAATTGCCAGGTTTTACCCTCAGATATGCGGGTAACCACACCTGCCCGTGATGCTTATATGTATCCTGATGTAACAATCGTGTGTAATGAACCAAAATTAGAGGACGAAAAATTTGATACGCTGATTAACCCGACTGTTATTATTGAAATATGGTCACCATCAACACAAAACCAGGATAAAGGCTATAAGCTAATTCACTATAAAAACATTCCTTCCTTAAAAGAGTATATAATGATCGATACCGCCAAACGACTCATTCATTTAATGCGAAAGGAGGCAAACGGAGCATGGCGGTTTGAAGAAATCAATGACCCGACCGGAGAATTATATATTGAGGCAATCAATTTTAAGATCAGTTTTATAGACCTTTATCGAAATACCGGCTTGTAATTTTTTCTACCTGATATTTGCACAAAATTTTTTCATTGAAAACAATTAACGCCTCAATTATAACGATCGGTGATGAATTGCTGATCGGACAAACCATTGATACCAACAGCGCCTGGATTGCACAGGAACTGAATAAAATTGGTGTTTGGGTAAGAAGACGGGTGGCAGTAGGTGATGTTTGGAATGATATCTGGAACACGTTGGATGAAGAAAGCAGGGATTCCGATATAATACTAATCACTGGAGGTCTGGGTCCTACTGCCGATGATATTACAAAACCATTACTCTGTAAATATTTTGGTGGCAAGCTGATTGTGAATGAAGAGGTCCTCAAACATGTAAAATATCTTTTTGAAAAAGTGTACCGCCGCCCGGGGCCGATGCTGCAAACAAATCTGAAACAGGCTGAGGTACCCGATGTTTGTACCGTACTCCATAATGCGAGAGGCACTGCGCCGGGAATGTGGTTCGCTCCCCAACCCCCCAAAGGGGGAGCCAGGAAAGTATTTGTTTCCATGCCGGGAGTTCCCCATGAAATGAAAGGGTTAATGATAAATGAAGTATTACCCAGATTAAAAGAGGCCTTTGACTTCCCGGTAATTCTTCATCGCACTGCATTTACTATGGGCACAGGTGAAAGCATGATCGCCGAAAAGATTAAAGATTTTGAAAACAGTTTACCTCCCCATATCCGGCTTGCCTACTTGCCAGGTTATGGCATGGTGAAATTGAGACTGACCGCAAAAGGCGATGATCAGGAAACACTGGAGAAAGAATTAAATGAAAAATTTTCAGCATTAAAAGAACGGGTTTCAGAATGGCTGGTGAGCGATGAAGATGAGAACCTGGCAATGGCTGTGCAAAAGATTCTGAAAGAAAAAAATAAAACCATTGGTACTGCTGAAAGTTGCACGGGTGGATACATTGCTCACCTGATCACATCAAATCCCGGTTCATCCGTTGGTTACAAGGGAAGTATCGT
>DASTIZ010000102.1:0-6235 GCA_035717045.1 Chitinophagaceae bacterium | reverse complement strand
AAACTCATCAAAATATTTTGAGATGGCCTTGATAGCCGTGCTTACAATTTTCCCCTCGTCCTGCATCCTGGTAAGCTGTAGCAATAAACACTCCTGCAGGTTCCTGGCAGCAACACCCGGCGGATCAAACTGCTGGATCTTTTTAATAATGCTTTCAACTTCTTCTTCGGTGGTCATTATGTTTTGCCGGAATGCAAGATCATCAACGATTGCGCCGGTGTCCCTCCGCAGGTAGCCATCCTCATCTATACTTCCAACAATTTGCTCTGCCACCCTATGCTCTTTATCATCCAGCTTTAATAAGCCAAGCTGATCGAGGAGGGTTTCATAAAAACTTGTTTCCGTCTTAAAAGGGATCGTTTTTTTATCATCATCATCACTGCCATAATTATCATCACGAAGCTTGTAATCGGCAATGTCATCATCCCCATCCTGCACATAGTCACTGATATCTATATTATCATAATCGTCCGTGCTGCCATCGGGCTCTTCATAGGTTTCTTCGCCATTCTCTGAAAATTCATCCTTAGATTCCTCAGCCTCATCATATTTTTCCTCTTCCAGTTCAAGGGCCGGATTCTCTTCCATTTCCTCTTTTATCCTTTCTTCAAGATTGGCAGTGGGCACTTGTAACAGCTTCATCAGCTGAATCTGCTGGGGTGATAATTTTTGTAAGAGTTTTTGTTGTAGGTTTTGACTCAGAGCCATGGTTGCTTATTCTTCACGTTTAAGAAAATCATTTTTTGAAAAAATCGGGCCAAATATCAAAAATCAGGCCGTAAATTTACAGACAAATAAAATTCAGTTGCTGCAACGAATAAATATTATTCTTGTTGTCTTGTTAATGTTAACCGGAAAGATATTTTCTCAACAACATTTAAGTGATTCATCCCAATTATTTTATAAAGCGGGAAACATAATCCACACTTTAAACACTGATCAGAAATCTAATGAAGATTTTTTTGTGAAAAAAAGTTATCGAATTGATCAAAATATCACCGTTTTAGCCGTAGAAGGCATCGATAAAGACTTTTATCACAATAACCTTGGATTCTTTTGTAAGAAAGAAATTCAACTGGAAAAGATCACAAGTCTTCCGTTTCGATTCAGGCTGGGTTCGCTCGACTATGTAAACAAATTAGAAGGTAAAAAACACTTTCCGTGATTAGGGTGAAGCTGCCTGGATAGAAAGTAATTGCCACTGAAACACAGAATCGCTGAATTGAAGCATCATGAGCTTTTCGCCTGCCAATCATAATTTCAAACCCGGCTTTCTAAACTTCACTTCTTTCCCTTTCCGCTTCCTGCCTGTTTATTGTTACTGGTAATCGTTGCAGGACGGGTAGAAGAAAGTGAATTCGTTTGACCCGGTTTTTTGGGCAACCAATCCATCACCGGTAGCGCAGCCTGCGTACTATAGTAATTATTTCGCAAACTATCACACCAGCCATTAGGATTCTTGTTAAATGATTTGCTGCTGAAATAAATGCTGCCCTGTACATTGGAGTATTGTCTAAGTAATTTTATCTGGTTAGGAAGCTGGTTGGGATCCTTCCATGCATCATTGCTTCCTGAGCGATAAATGCCCATGCCTATGTAAAGATTACGTCCATAAGAATTTTTGCTCCACCATTCCAGCATCTTTACATAATCAATTTTGTCATGACCGATCTCCAGATAAAGCTGGGGAGCCACATAATCGATCCACTTTTCTTTTAACCATAATAAAATATCAGCATAGAGATCATCGTAATTAGTTTGACCCGCCTTACTGTCACTGCCATTGGGATCCTTATCCTTGTTTCTCCAGACACTGAATGGAGAAATGCCAAACTGTACCCAGGGCTTTTCCTTTTTAATCTGAACGGAAAGCATTTTAATGATCGTATCGACATTACTCCGCCGCCAGTCGTCCTTACTCAATTTTGTTTTTGACCCGGTATAAGCCTCTTCATCCGGGAATTCTTTGCCGGCGATACGATACGGATAAAAATAGTCATCCATATGTATCGCATCCACATCATACCGGTGCACAATATCAGCGATGACCTTCACCACAAATTTTTGCACTTGTTTGCTTGCCGGGTCAAAATATTTTTTATCGCCATATTCGAGGAACCATTCCGGATGAATTTTGGTGACATGATTGGGTGCAATAGATGAAGCGCCAATCTTAAAATCCGCCCGGTAAGGATTACACCATGCATGAAACTCCATTCCACGTTTGTGTGTTTCAGCGATCATGAATTCAAGCGGATCATAATATGGAGAAGGGGGCTGACCCTGTATTCCTGTTAGCCACTGGCTCCAGGGCTCAAACGGGGATGGATAAAAAGCATCCGCTGCCGGTCTTACCTGCACAATAACGGCATTCATACCATTATTCCGATGCATATCAAGTTGCCGGATGAACTCAATCCTCTGGCTGTCCGGGTTCACCATTCCTTTTACCGGCCAGTCGATATTATCAACGGAAGCGATCCAAACACCACGAAACTCGGGTTTGGATACGGGTTGGGCAATCAGCTGTGTAGCAAATGCAAAAGGGAGCATCAGGAGGATCACGCTCCGGTTCGGTGTCTTCATGCTTTGAATTTAGGGGTCAGTTCAAAGCGAAGATACACTAATGATTATTGCGGAGCTTATCCAAAAGATTGTTTAAAGTTTCGAGCTCGTCATCAGAAAGATGATTGACCACTGCGTCCAACTCTTCATTTCTTTTCTCAAGATTTTCCAGGAGTTCCATACCCTGGGGTGTAAGGACCACGTCAACCATGCGCTTGTCTTTCTCTGAAACGGCTTTTTGCACGAGCCCCTTGGCAACCATGCGTTCAACGATCCGGCTGGTGTCGCTCATCTTATCGAGCATTCTTTCACGCAACTGAAGAGTTGAGAGAGGTTCCCCGGCGCTTCTCAATATCCTGAGTATATTATACTGCTGCGGGGTAATATTCTCGGTCTTTACAAAACTCTTGATATGATCAAGCATCCAGGCATGAGTAAACATAATGTTCACCATCGCCTTATTTTGATTATTCCGAAACTTTGCCTGCTTTATGTCTTTATCTATTCCCATGGTGCGGCAATTTTCTAATAGAAATTCAAAAACCTGACCAAAATATTTTTTTGTTAAACTTAAATTCACCCCGGTGGAAAAAAATACTACGAAAGTGGTAGGTATGATTTAGTTAGGTACCGCACACATTCTATAATTTTATGTTCAGATAAACTCAAATCAGCCACCATGAAAATTATATCCGAATCCCTCCGGAACTTTTGGGAAGGTTTTGTATCTTTTTATACGAGTCTTTATAATGAAATAAAGAAAATGTAACTCCCCTGGTCAATGGGGATATAATTCCACACAGTATTTATACTTTGTCCAACTGAAAGAATAGGCTATTCGTTCTTTACTTACATTTTATATAGAAAAAGCACTATGAAAAATGAACATGTAAATGATCAGGTGTTTTCCCAAACCTTTGTTCCTTCCGAACAATTAGCACAAATGTCAATATTCCTTCTTCCCTTCAGGATCGAAGTCCGGAACTTTTTGTATTCACCGTTTTCCCAGATCTCTTTAAATGATCTTTGCTTCAGATCTCCCAATTTGTGCTGGGCATCCTTGTCAAAACAGCACGGTGCCACGAGCCCATCCCAGGTGATTACAGGATCATGCCACAGTCGCCAGCAATGATTGGCCAGTTTACCTTTGAATTCATACCCTTTATTGCTCTTTCTATAGCGACTGTATTTATCTATCGTAGGAATTAAGTTATTTGGGTCATGTTCATAATCGTAGACTTGTGCCGTCTTAAACCAAACATCATCAACCCCGATCTCCCTGGCCAGTTTTTTTACATCTTCAATTTGATGTTCATTTGGTTTCACCACTAAAAACTGGAAAACAATAAAAGGCGTTTTGCTTTTCAACTCTTTCTTCCATTTAACTACATTTCTTGTCCCGTCCAGCACTTTATCCAGGCTGCCGCCCACACGGTATTGCTGGTAAACATCCTGGGTGGTGCCATCAATGGAAATGATGAGCCGGTCTAAGCCGCTGGCTATCGTCCGTTTTGCATTCTCGTCATTTAAATAATGCGCATTGGTTGATGTGGCAGTATAAATTTTTTTTGATGAAGCATAGTTCACCATATCCAAAAAATCAGGATTGAGATAAGGCTCTCCCTGGAAATAAAAGACGAGATACAACAGTTCTTTATGAAGCTGGTCAATGGTTTCTTTAAAAAAATCTTTTTGCAACATACCCGTCGGTCTTGTAAAGGCCCGCAAACCACTTGGGCATTCAGGACAACGAAGGTTGCACGAAGTCGTTGGCTCAAACGAAATAGAGATGGGCAGACCCCATTGAACCGGTTTTTTAAACCATTTACTGATATAATAACTACTTAATACTTTACAGCCATTCCAGCTACGGCGGAGACTAAGTTTTGAAAACAGGTTGAGGGTATCGTTCCAATTCAATTGCGACATCAGGGGACAAAGGTAGAAAACGCTGGTGTCCCGGTTTGAAAATATCTTAATATTAATCACGGAGATCCCGGTTGGCACTGAATTGAAGGAAGGCATCACTCTGTGTATCACCGTGTCGTTCCTGTCTCCGTGGTTAAAAAGACATTCAAACCGGGTGTGTGCCTGAAAAAAAAACAAGTCCCGGCAATAATTAATAATTCTCTAATTTGAAGTCTCCATTGGACCAGTTGCCTCCATATAGATTTTCTCCTTTAGGCGATAATGCCATCATTATTGATTTTGGAAATATCATTGATGAGCAAATTAATAAGCTGGTGCATTCTGTTTTTTACCAATTACAGAATGACCCGGTTCCCGGGATGATTGAAGCCGTACCGGCGTATTGTTCTCTCACGATCTTTTATGATGTTTTTTTTATCAGTAACCAGGCAGGCAATCAAAACGTAACGGTCTTTGAATGGGTTTGTGAACGGTTAAAAACTTACATGTCAAATCAGAATTTCGAGACCGGCGATCCGGAATTATTGATCGATATCCCGGTATGTTACGATAAGGAATTCGGAACCGATCTTGATTTCATTGCCGCACAAAATGAGATCGCGGTTGAAGAAATAATTCAGTTGCATTCGTCGGCAATTTACCGTGTTTACATGCTCGGGTTTCTTCCGGGTTTTGCCTATATGGGTTTGGTCAATGAAAAAATTTCATCGCCACGCAAACAACAACCAACGCCTGTTGAGGCTGGCAGCGTAGGCATTGCAGGAAGACAAACGGGGATCTACCCTTTCAGATCTCCTGGGGGGTGGCGAATAATAGGAAGAACGCCGCTGAAATTATTTAATAAGGAAAAAGTAAACCCGGTGTTATTTAAGTCAGGTGATCATGTAAAATTTCATTCAATCACAATCGATGAATTCAATTTCTTAAAAAATAATCGCTCCTCGTCATTAAGAGAGGGATAAGGAGCGTCCAAAGGACTCCTTCGGAGAGGCGTATGAGTTTGAAGATACTAAAAGCAGGAATGCTTGACAGCATACAGGACCTCGGCCGGTTCGGCTACCAGCAGTTTGGAATCAATCCTACCGGCTGTATGGATAAATTTGCCGCAGCGATCGCAAATTGCCTTGTTTGTAATGATGTGAATGAAGCGGTTATTGAAATACATTTTCCCGGTCCTTCGATATTATTTGAAGAAACGGCGATCATCGCGATCACGGGAGCCGATTTCGGGGCTACCATCAACGGAAAAACGCTACCCATCAACAAACCTGTTTTTGTCAACAGGAATGAAACCCTCCAATTCCAGTCGCCGAAAGATAAGAGCCAGTGTTACCTCGCAATCAGGGGTGGAATAAAATTGGATAAATGGTTGAATAGTTATAGTACGAACCTGAAAGCGGAGTCCGGGGGATTCCATGGAAGAAGGTTATTAAAAGATGATGTGATTGAATTAAACGCGGAACAAATTGATCTTGGATTAAATGAAGAAGCTTTCAGGGTCTTACCCTGGCAGGTAAATGAAAACAGCGGGATTGATCTTTCAAACGAGTTTTTAATCATCGAAGGAAGTGAATGGAACTGGATCGATGATCTTTCAAAAGAGAAATTTTTAAAAAATCCCTTTTTTATTACTCATAATTCTGACCGGATGGGTTACCGGCTTGCCAGCGAGCCTTTACATACTTCAGGAAAAGCCGAACTGATCTCTTCAGCCGTTAGTTTTGGTACGATACAATTATTG
>DASTIZ010000101.1:0-23476 GCA_035717045.1 Chitinophagaceae bacterium | reverse complement strand
TAGTCTCATCGGCGGAATCTGCGTCAATTGCAGCGCAGGAAGCGACTTACAATTACGTAAAGAATAAATGACCACACCAGATCGCTAAAGTGCCGATGCTAAACCGGCATAACTCTTCCTGTGTAACTGATCCCTGTCCGGTTCGTCATTGTTATGCTCAATTGCGCAGAGCCATTATCAAAAAAGGTAAATGACATTGACTGTACTTCAGGATCCGGATTCTTAATATTGACCCACCAACCACCATTGCTCCTGGGTTCTTTGGAAATATTAAAACTTGTGGATGCAAAATCGAGCGGGTTACCACTCAGGGCTCCTGCAGGCGAATTGAGTTTGCCATAGTAAGGCAATGCAACAACCAACTTCTTATTGTTCGTGGTTACAGAATATTCACTTGTCAAACTTCGTGAACTACCATAGGCAGGGGTTACGTAGGTAGCAATAAATTTCCATTGATCATTGGTGACCGCCTGTATTATTTCTTGTGGTGTTGCCGTTGTTATTTCTCTTCCGGAGGAGCACGCACCAAGTATAACAACGGTCGCAAAACAGGCTGGTAAAATGAAAATTTTATTATTTATTATTCGGTTCATGATTAATTCTTTAAGTGTTAAACTTTTAAGAATTAATCCAAACTTCATACCATCACTCTGGCTTTTCAACTTTTAACCTCATCTTTTACACTGATCACCAACCAATTCCGTAGTCCTCACCATTGTTAGAACTTCCACCCCAAAAGCTCCCATGTTTCCAGTCAAAAT
The DNA here is from genome assembly GCA_035717045.1 of Chitinophagaceae bacterium. Taxonomy (GTDB): domain Bacteria; phylum Bacteroidota; class Bacteroidia; order Chitinophagales; family Chitinophagaceae; genus VBAS01. Next base: position 22,715 of record DASTIZ010000101.1, on the reverse strand, counting down.
AAATCGCATTAATGGGGCCGCTTGTGCGATTGCCGGTTTGTACTTTATAACCCAGTTTCTTTAATTCATTTCTGGTGGCTTCGGAAGTGCTATTGCTCACTAAGATTTCTCCGGCCCGTGGCTTTCGGTCCGCCGTTTTAGTTCCTCCCAAAGACAGCCACAATTGATTTGTATTGATATTAGCCGCTTCACATGCTTGCTGAACCGTCATTCCGAATTCAACAATATTTAAAAAAAGCTGTAATAAGTTTTGATCCTGGGTATCGCCGCCCTGCACCGCAAAGCTTAAATAAGGTTTGCCATCTTTTAATGCTAATGATGGCGTTAAGGTAACTCTTGGCCTCTTACCGGGTTCAACAACGTTGAATGGATCGATTGATTTATCAAGAACAAAACTTTGCATACGCTGGCTCATACCGATTCCCGTACGACCTGCAATACATGCGGGTAACCAACCGCCACTGGGTGTTATTGAAACCACCCAGCCATCTTTATCTGCAGCTTCAACCGATGTTGTTCCCATCCACATCCTTTCCATATACAATGGATCATTAAATGATATTGTTGAATCATGGGCCGGTACAAAATTCCGTTCACCTTCTACGGATGCCGCTCTTTGTTTCAGGAGATCCAAATAGGGATTTGTCTTTCCCTCGAAAGGGTAGGGGTCGCCGGGACCAATGTCCGGATCATTCATATCCCATTTTATCAATTGTGCTCTTTGCTTTGCATATTCCTTGCTTAATAGTCCCTTCATTGGCTCAGCAGGGGGAAAGTAAGGATCACCATAATAAAAATCACGATCGGCAAAAGTCAGATTCATGGTCTGATAAAGTGTATGAATATATTTTGTACTGTTATAGCCCATGGCTTTCAGATCGAAATTTTCCAGGATGTTCAATGATTGCAGAAGCATTGGACCCTGCGTCCACTGCTGCAGCTTGTAAACTTCAATGCCCTTATAGTTCACCTGCATTGGTTCTTCTTCAATGGGCTTCCATTTTGCAAGATCTTCCGTGGTTATCAACCCGCCTTGTTCCTGGCAACCACGAACAAATTCTTTTGCAATATCACCTTTGTAAAACCTGTCAAAGGCAGCCATGATCGCAACCTTGCGTGATTTCTTTTGCCTCAATGCATTTTGTTCCGCCTCTACCATCTTTGTAAGGGTAGCCAACAGATCTTTCTGAACAAATATTTCTCCCGGCTCAGGAGCTTCTCTTTTTTCATCACCCAAATGAGGAAAGAAGACGGCCTTGCTGTATGGCCAATCTTTTAATCGTTGTTTTCCTCTCTCCATTGCATTTGCAGTTTGTGCATCGATGGGATAACCCGCAGCAAGATCCATGGCCGGTTTCAAAACATCTTTCAGACTCATCGTGCCATAATTTGCCAGCATGTAACATAAACCACCAACGGTACCGGGTGTCACCGCGGCCAATGGTCCATACTCGGGGGGAAAATCATATCCTTTACTTTTAAAGAAGTCGGCAGTTGCTCCCGTTGGCGCTACACCCAAAGCGTTTATAGCAATGACTTTTTTTGTTTTGGGGTTATAAATAAGTGCCTGTGTTTCTCCACCCCAGCTTAAGACGTCCCACATGGTACAGGTTGCTGCAAGCATGGCACATGCTGCATCAACCGCATTACCCCCTTTCTGAAATGTCATAGCTCCCGCCGTCGCGGCTAAAGGTTTTCCCGTTATTGCCATCCAGTTTTTGCCATGCAGCGGTGGCTTTTGTGTTGGTTGGGAACAGATAAGCAATGAATAAAGAATAATGAGCAGAAGGAAAAGCAATCGTTTCATGTGATCGTAGTTTTGAATACTAAAGTTAGGTCAATTGAAACAAGGCGGATCAGCTATTGGAATGCTCCTTTGCTATTTCTTCCGTTTTAGTATCAAAATCAAGTTGTGGCAAAAACATAAAGCTTATGGGGGTGAGTGCATAAATTGCGATCGAAATATAATGGCTGATCAACCCGGCAGCAATTGCGATAATAAATAAGATTGGCCCTGATATTACCTGCTTATAAACTCTCCTCCTTGATTTCATCGTTACTTCGGGATAAAAAAGTTTTGCCTTAAATGCAAGGTGATAATACATCCAAACAGCCACTAGCGAAGCAAAGGAAAGTACGAGGCCGTAAGTTGCATTTGCAATAAATGAATCTAAATTTTCCCGCAAAAAAGCGGTGGTAAATGGAATCAGGCTAATGAATAAAAGAAAAATGATGTTGAGATAAGTTGTTTTCGTATCATATCTGACGATTACTTTATTGATCGCGTCGTGATTTACCCAAAAAATGAGAATATTGAGGAAACTAAAAATAAAGGCGCCGATCGATGGAAGTGTTTGTGCTTCTTTGATCGCATTCCATTGTTCTCCCCATGACCCATGACCGAGATGCGGAATCCTGATCTCCAAAACGAGCAGGGTGCACGCAATGGCAAAAACTCCATCGGACAAGGCTTCCAGTCTCCGGGATGCGCCAGGCAGGAAAGCATGCGGATGATGCGGCATAATCTGGGAATTTTACGGGCCAGCGTATTAATGACAAAAACCGGGAATCAAAGTATTCCCGGTTCTTATACATAGATTAAAATTATTTTTTCTGAAAAAGATTGTCAATCATTTGCTGGTTGAAATGTTTCACCGGTTCATCGGCAATATTGTGGTAAACTGCACTCACAAAAATTGTTTGTGCAGCGCTAAATACAGCAGCAATTAGAAAGCCACCCAGGATCGTCAATGCCACACCCGCTACAGGATGAATCGCCGCACCAACAAAAAAACATGGTATCATTAAAAGAATGATGGCAATGAATTGGATAAGACCAAAACTAAAAGTTGCTCCAAGACTTTCGCCCCATTTTTGTCTCATCATTTGTGCTGAACGCTTAAAGGCAGCGATAGGACCGAGATTCTCATACGCAATTACGGGAACTACAAAAAACGTAGCAATACTCCACACCACACCCAGGATACCCGTGATGATCTTTCCGATAAGTCCGGATTCTTCCTGAATAATCCGAAGTATAGTGCCAATAGTACCGGCAAGCAGTGCCCAGGAAAAGATGCTTCCAACCCGACTAAGGCTGAAACGCAGGCCGGCATTTACTGAAACCTCCTGGCCACGGAAATAAAGACGGGTGCAATGGATCAGTGCCATGTTAAAAAAGACAACCACAAAATAATTCACAACATAAAACAGGAGCATCAACAGATAAGTAGCGATATTTCCGGGTTCTTCAATACTGTCAAAAGCCCAGCCATTAACCCCAAGAAATGCCAGAACAAAAGAGCCCATGATAAGAACAAGTGAAAGACCTGAAAGAAAAGGAAAAATGATCAGCTGTTTATTTTCCTTTAATACCTTGAAACTGTTAATGGCCAGTGTCCAGCCGTTCGAAAGGCGATCAAAGAAGCCCATAAAAACGAGTTTGATGATTGTTCTATAAAAATAAGAAATCATTCCAATGGCTAAACCCGGGTTAATGTGGATAATCGGAAGTCAGTGAAATCCTGTGTTTAACGAAGGTTTGAATTTCGGCTATCGTCTAAACAGTGTAATTGATCTATATGTTGAAATTCAGTCTATTAACGGCCGTGCTCTTAAGCTTCTTCCTTGCCTCATTTTCACAGCAACCTGTACTAAGCGGTACCCTTCGTGATGCCGAAAATAAACAGCCTCTTATTGGTGCCACGGTAAAGATCATTCGCGCTGCTGATTCACTACGAGTTGTTGATTCGCTTGTGGTGGCCTCAGACAAGGCCGGCAAGTTTGAATTTCAAAACATTCCTGATACGGGTACGTATTATCTTATCATTACGTCATTGGGCTATGAATTGACAAAACAAGAGATCATTTGGAAAAATGTTACTAAAAGTCTTGATGATATTTTAATTAACAGAGAAGCTAAGACATTGTCCGGCGTTACGGTTACTGCTGCACCTGCGCTGGCAAGACAAAAAGCAGACACCACTGAGATCAGCGCAAGCCAGCTAAAAGTAAATCCTGATGCTAATTCCGAAGATCTGATAAAAAAAGCGCCGGGCATAACCGTGGAGAATGGGCAAGTGAAAGTGGGAGGTGAACAGGTCAGGAAAGTTACTGTCGATGGAAGAGACTTTTTTGGTGATGATGCTTCGGCAACCCTCCGCAATTTACCGGCCGAAATCGTTGATAAAATCCAGGTGTTTGATCGCTTGAGTGACCAGGCACAATTTACTGGTGTTGATGATGGAAGTGCCGCAAAATCGATCAATATTGTTACCAAGCCAAATATGCGCAATGGCCAGTTCGGAAGATTTTTTGCAGGTTATGGAACCGACAATCATTACCTCGCTGGCGGCAACATGAGTTATTTCAAAAACAATTCAAGGGTTTCAATAGTTGCTTTAACAAATGATGTGAACCAGCAGAACTTTGCTGAAATAGATCTGTTGGGTGCTACCGGCGGTGGCGGTGGAGGTTTTGGCGGGGGCGGTAACTTCAGGGGCCAAGGGGGCGGCAGGCAAGGAGGAGGCGGATTCGGTGGTGGAGGCAACTTCGGCGGCGGTGGCTTTGGTGGGGGAGGATTTTTAGTTGGGCAGCAACCGGGGGTAAGTAAAACAAATTCCATTGGTATCAACTACAATGATAAGTGGGGTCGCAAACTGGACGTAAGCGGTAGTTATTTTTTCAATAGCAGGAGGACAATAAATTCTGAAGATGTAGCAAGGGAATATTTCAACGATTCCATCCGGTTTTATGACCAGGAAACCATGTCGGATAACACGAACTATAACCACCGGGCTAATTTCAGGTTCGATTGGAAGATCGATTCATTTAATTCAATATTGATAACGCCTTCTGTGAACATTCAGAAATATGATAATAGCAATGAACAGGATATAGTTTGGAGAAATCTTGAAGGGGATTCTACGAGCAAAACCTTCAACAGTACATCGTCTGAAAGATCCGCTATCAACTTTAATAATAATATTCTTTACCGTCATTCATTCAGGAAAAGGGGTAGAACGTTTTCTATGAATTTGAATACCGGCGTCAATAACCAGAATGTCGATATTTTCAATGATGCGTTAAGTGTATTTTACAAGGGCTCAGCTAGTATATATGATACCACGCGTCAGTTCAAAGACCAGCTGACCAAAGGGTATCAGTTGTCCACAAGCTTAAATTATACTGAACCCATTGGCAAGAAAGGAGCGATTCTTGAATTCAGGTATAATCCCTCTTACACTTCCAATGAAGCAGATAAAAAAACGTATTCATTTGAGAGCGCGTCCGGGAAATATTCTGGATTTGACTCAAGCTTATCAAATGTTTTTGACAATACGTATACCACGCACAGGGGAGGAATTACGTATCGGAAAGGTGAGCGTAACCAGCAGATCTCGTTTGGATTCGATTTACAATCTGCCACTCTTGAAAGCGAGCAGGTGTTTCCTTACGTATCTTTTATCAAAAGAACTTTTTCCAACATATTGCCATATGCTCAAATCAATTTGCCGTTATCCAAGAAAGAGAATATCAGGATCTTTTATCGTGCAAACACAAATGCTCCTTCGGTAAACCAATTACAGAATGTCATTGACAATACGAACCCGGTAGCGCTGTCAACCGGTAACCCGGCTCTCGACCAATCTTATTCACACAGGATAGGTGGTCGTTACCAGTACACCAACACAACAAAAGGCAACAGCATATTTGTAAATTTCTTTGGTTCGATGACCAATAATTACGTAGCCACTGCCACTTTTCGTGCCAGGAGAGACTCTGTGCTGACACCCACGGTTACCTGGTATGCCAATACTCCATTAACAAAACCTGTGAACCTTGATGGACAGCGCAACTTTAATGTGTTTGTTACCTATGCGCAGCCCCTGAAGTTTATCAAGACAAATGTTAACCTGAACGCAGGGTTCGTGATCAACAGGATACCCGGGTTGGTCGATAATGAAACAGGTATTACCCGTTCAGTTAATTATAATGCCGGTGTAGTGCTGGCAAGTAATATCAGTCAATATGTTGACTATACCGTTTCCTACAGTGGTAGTTTTAATAATGCAAAAAGCACTTTTGAATCAAATACCGAGAACAAATATTTCTCACAGGTGGCATCTGCTAAATTGAACCTGCAAAACAAATCAGGTTGGGTGTTGAATACCGATCTTACCAACCAACTCTATTCGGGACTCAGCAGTGGGTTCAACCAGAGCTATTGGTTATGGAATATGGCAGTGGCCAGGAAATTGTTCAAAGGGCAAAAAGGCGAGATTCGTCTTTCTGTATTTGATCTCCTGAACCAGAATCAAAGCATTACCCGAACGGTATCTGAGACGTATCTTGAAGATGTAAATACAAAAGTGGTCAGGCAATATTTCATGCTAACATTTACATACAATCTGAAGAACTTTGGAAAGGCGCCTGTAAGAAACTTTAATCAAAACCAGCGTGGAGATTTTTTCAGGAGAAATTAGTTGCCTAAATTGAAAACCGAAAACGAATGAACTGTTTTGATCAAGGAAACGGAGTTAATAGAACAGCTGAAACATGGAGATGAAACTGCTTTCAGGACTATTGTAGAGCAGTGGCAGGACATGGTTTATAATACAATTCTTGGCATCGTACAAAATGAAACTGAAGCGGAAGATCTTGCGCAGGATGTTTTTATAAAAGTGTTTGAAAAGATCGGGACCTTTAAAGGCGATTCTAAATTTTCGACATGGCTTTACCGCATAGCAACAACCACGGCGCTTGATCATTTGCGCAGTAAGAAAAGAAAAAAAAGGTCCGGCTTTCTGCAATCGTTAAGTGGAAGCGGGGGTGAGGAAAAAGAACAGATCCCTGATTTTCATCATCCTGGTGTAAGCCTGGATAATAAGGAGAGGGCCGCAGTTCTTTTCAAAGCAATTAATGAGCTGCCGGATAACCAGAAGGCGGCATATACCCTTCACAAACTGGAAGGGTTGAGCTACCGGGATGTAAGCGAAGTGTTAAATACCACGGTATCAGCAGTGGAATCATTGATGAGCCGTGCAAATCAAAACCTTAGGAAGCAATTGGAGGAGTATTACAATAAGCATTATCGTTAGAAGGAATCAACCTTCTTAATCGTCAAATACTCAGTAAAATGATACAGAAAGAAAACATAGAACAGGAAATAGAAAAGACCCTTGATAGCCTTAACGGAATAAAAAGGGCCGAAGCAAATCCTTTCCTTTTTACCCGGATCACGGCTCGTCTCAACAGGAAGAGCGGGGGATGGGATAGATTTTTTTCTTTTGCCAGTAAGCCACTGGTTGCCCTGGCAGTACTTGCGCTGGTAATGGCGATGAATGGCTGGTCTTATTTTGATAACAGAACACCTCCTGAAACGCTGGTCTCTGATACAGAAACTGCGAGTTTACCTGAATTTGAACGTGAGTATAAGTTTATAACTTCTCCTGATAGTTATGATTTCGAAAATGCAAATAACGAATGAGCTATTTAAGAAACAATAAATTGTTGCTGCTGATCATTGGAGTATTATTGGTTGCCAATGTCAGTTTGCTTTGGTTTTATGTTTGGAATAAACCGGGTAAAACAAAACCCAGGATGCAAATTGAACGTCCAAGCGAAACATTGAAGCGTGAAGTTGGATTCACTGCTCAGCAAGCCGCTATTTACGATTCACTGCGGGAACAACATTACGGTAGTATACGACCCATGTTTGAAATCCTCAGGACTTCGAGAGATAGTTTATTTAAACTGATGCATCAGCCACTGGTAGACGACTCTTTGATCGCCAGGCAATCGGAATCCGTTTATGAAAAGCAAAAAGCGATTGATCTGAAAATGCACCGTTATTTCCGTTCGGTGCGCGACCTGTGTACGGAAGAACAAAAACCGAAGATGGATTCTCTCCTCAGCAATCTTGCTAAGAAGATGGCAAATGGCCTCAGATGGGGTGGTGGAGAGAAAAAAGATAAAAAGTCCAATTAGTAATCTTTATTTTTTAAAATACATACAAATGAAAAAAACAATTGTTGCACTAGCGGTGTTATTGGCAACAGGTACCGTATCCTATGCGCAGGGTGGTTTCCAGATGCCAAGCCCGGAGGAACGAGTGAAAAGAATGCATGCCAAGTTAGATAGCGCCTTTAAACCTGATGAAGCAAAGGCAAAGCAGGTGGATGACCTCTATCTTGAGTTTTATAAGACACAGGATAAAGTAAGACAAGAACTGGTAGAAAGCAATGGTGGAAATTTCCAGGGAATGCGAGAGCAAATGCAGGAAAAGATGAAACCTCACCAGGAGGCTTTAGATGCAAAACTGAAGCCGATACTTGGTGACGATAATTTCAAGATCTGGAAAGAACAAATTGAACCGACACTTCGCGGACGGGGTGGCCCACCAAGAAACAGGTAAGAGCTTGATTCTTGCCGGGACCATATTTAATGTTTGTTTATGCCTCCCCCGATTGAACCGGGGGAGGATTTTTTATCCCCATCACTCTTCTTTCAGAAAGAATTCTATTATCCCATTAGAACTATAAGTGCTTGACAAATTTACCTGGTATTTCTTTTTTTTCGTTTTAACGGACATAAGAACCGTACATGGTGGAATTGATCCGAGGCTTTCGGCGACCAGTTTTAGTTTGTTCAGTGTATTTTTCTTATCAAGAGAAATCGTAAATATGATGGGCCTGGCTGATACAAATTGTTTATATAATATCAATGAATCATCCAGATACAGCGAAACCGAATCATGATCCACGATACCATTATCATACAACTCGATCGTTATGCTTTCTTTTTCGTCACCGCTGACTTCTATCACGCTTTGTATATCGGAAGCTTTTTGGCGTTCTCTATCGGCTTGCGATGATGGCATCACTTTTTTAGCTGTCGTTTTTTTCTTTTCCAGCCATACGCCGCTTGCTGCACAATGAAATAAAGCAGTAGAATTATCTTTCCATTTCCCTTCTAATCTCAATGAAGTATCAGTTGAAGAAAGTATCATGGTGTAATTTCCGAGGCAGTTCTTTTCCATATATCCAAGTTTAACCGCAATGGTGCTGTCTTCTGAAAAATAAATGCTGCCGTCACGTCTTATTACCCCGTTTATTTTATAGTGTTCATATTGGTTATGTTGATAATAAAGATGAGAAAGACCGGTGATCAATGAATCATTATAAACATATAGTTCAACAACCAGTTTGTCGGGATTGGCGGCAAACAGGTGGTTCTTATAATTGCCGCTCCATACACCCGAAATATCCTGGGTGTAGGCAGCATATGCCGAGTAAAATGTGAAAAGAAAAGCAAGAAGGATCTTCATGGACGACATATTGTCCCCTTAAATTTAGTTATTTCCGGATCGGAATTAAATTAACAGAGTTCCAGTGTCACACGGACAGCAAAAGTATGCAGGCCGGGTAAAGAGACCTTATTATTATCAGTTACGTGTTATAGATGCAATGCTTAAGGATAAAATGGAGAAATGGAGTTGGAGTTTTTGCAGTAGATATGGTCGCTTGCAGCACTTGCTTTTTATGGTAGGTTCTTCTCAGACTAAATAGTGAGTTGAATGTAAAGAAGAGAAATTGATTTTATTATTAAGAAACCCGAACCTGGGAATATTGAAAAGTTGTCAAAGGAAGAAAGGCAAAATATCCTGATAGTTAATTAGTCAATTTCGTTTTCACCCAGTTCTTTTGTGAGTTTTGTGAAGCCGATCACCTCGCCATCCTCATCATGTAAAGCGGTTATAAGAATGCTACCCCAAAACGTTGTACCATCTTTCCTCACGCGCCTGCCGATATGCCGGGCTCTGCCTTCCCTCGTGGCCAGTTCGATCAATTTTTCAGGCAACCCTTCTTCGCGGTCCCTTGGTAAGTAAAAAATGCGAAAATTTTGCCCCACAATTTCCTCTTCCTTGTAGCCTTTTATCGCCTGGGCCCCTTTATTCCATGTTAGAATTGTGCCGTCAATATCCAACAGTATTATTGCATAATCCTGTATCTCATGAATCATTTGTTGATGCAGTTGTCGCAGTTTTTCCTTTTTATTCACCGGCGAGGTCATTAACATACAGTTTTGGTCCTTCTACGCCGCAAATAAGATGCCTTACTATTGGATCTGATGCAGTGTGCCTATTAAAAAGCAATTAAAATCAATCCCACTTCTTACTAACCGGGAATTAAAAAAAGAAATCTTCAGTAACTAAGCAACAACAGCTAAATTAAAATAGAAAGTGAACCCACAATAATTCATATCGTCTATTCTCTTGCTCTCTTATCGTATCCACTGCTATCATACCTGATTTAATTGACTATGGGGAAGCTACTGTCACCATTTTCAGAAAGGGTCAGACAATTCATTGCTTTTTTCAGATCCTTCACATAAACTTGTTCAGCATCCATCCTGCAGTCTCTTTTTTCTCCACGGGGATCTCCTGATCCCAATTCATTTTTTGCCCGCGGAAAAACCCCCTCTGGGCATTGATACCTGTGACCCATAATTATTGTCACCAACGCTCATCGGAAGTCTCACTCATCATTTTTTTACAAAGGCAAGTTGCATTTGACTCATTTAAATCTATTGCTAATAACGAGGTCTTTATTCCGGGCTGTATATAGGTAAAATCCCTCACCGCTTTTGGCGCCCAGTTTTCCGGCTGCAACCATGCTTACAAGCAATGGACAGGGCGCATACTTCGGATTTCCAAATCCATCATGTAAAACCCGCAAAATAGAAAGACAAATATCAAGACCGATAAAATCGGCGAGTTGTAATGGCCCCATAGGATGTGCCATTCCTAGCTTCATTATCGTATCAATTTCGTCAACACCGGCTACGCCTTCGTATAAGCTATAAATCGCTTCATTGATCATTGGCATCAGAATACGATTAGCAATAAAGCCAGGATAATCATTCACGACACAAGGTACTTTACCGAGTTGTTTGCTTAGCTGAACTATTGTATTGGTTACTTCTTTACTCGTTGAATAACCATTAATGATCTCGACCAGCTTCATGACTGGTACGGGGTTCATGAAATGCATACCAATAACTTTATCGGCCCGGTGGGTACCATTTGCAATTTGCGTAATCGAAATTGAAGAGGTATTGCTTGCAAGGATACAGTTCCTGGGAGCCGCGTTGTCAACTTCCCGGAAGATCTTCAGTTTAAGTTCTGTATTTTCTGTTGCCGCTTCTACAACGAGCTCTGCCCTGGCAACTCCAGCCGCAAGATCAGATTCCATTGTAATGTTTGCCAGCGTTGTGTTCTTTTGTTCTTCGGTGATGATGTTTTTTGCGACCTGTCTTTCACAATTCTTACCAATTGTCTCCAAGGCCTTATTCAGTTGCTGCAGTGAAATATCAATCAGTGTGACCTTAAAACCATTCTGCGCAAATACATGGGCAATGCCATTACCCATTGTACCGGCACCGATAACGGAAACCAGGCCCCCAGGATTAATCATCATATTTGAAGTTTTCTTATTCCCCAATGGGGAGGATTGATAAATAACTTAATTGACGATATTATAATATTAAGGTCAAAAGTAGCAATATCAGTTTTGAAGCGGTAATTTTTGCTGAATAGAATTGTTGTCGCACAAGTGTCCCGTTGATAAATGTCGGGATGCTGACCACAAGCGTCAGCATGCGACGCAACAGAGGTACATTGGTTGGTCACAAGATAAAACCTAATGCAAAAGGACTTTAATAATTAAAAAATGAATGTGCATTTTAGATTCGCCGTCATTGCGATTCCGCCAAAGGGGGAGAAGCAAGGGCAGGGACCGGTCAGTTCTTTCTCTTAAAATCTCCACGTTTCCAGGCTTGTATGAATTCAGCCCAGGCTGCCGGATTGAAAATATTCTGGGGCGGATTTTGCCCGGCGTAAGATGCTTTTTTGGCAATGTTTCTCAATTGAACATTCGCGGCTTCACGACCGTCGGCAGGAGTGCTCTGTGCCAATGCCCGTCGTTTGGCCACATCGGTATTCTTTCTTGCCGTCTCGTAATCATCATCCGGAATTTTTGTGTTTGCAAAATCACGGGCAAACTGCGCGGCGGTGGGTCGTGGTTTGATGATGGTTGCCGGTAAATAAACAGTATCGGCTACCATTAATTGGACAACACTGTATTGATTGCCATCGAGTGTTCTTGGAATGGTTACAACTTTTGGTTTATAGCTCACGTGGGTGAATTCAACAACATCACCTTTTAAGACTACAATTGAAAATACGCCATCATTATTTGTGATAGTCCCCCGGTTCTGTCCTCTGACCACGACACTTACCGCAGGAATACCAACAAGGCTATCGGCTGTCATAACTACGCCATAAAGTTGTACAACGGAATCGCGGACATTCTCAAATTGAGCTTTGGAGATTGCGGGAATAAAAAAAAGCAGTAAAATAAGATATTGTACAAATTTCTTCACCGCGTCAAAAATAAAGACAAGTTGCTGATTTCGTAAAACAAATTCGGAGGTATAATGACTAACTTTGCCGCTTCATAATAGTTTTAACAAATACTTGTATTGATGACAAAAGAAAAAATCCTGGAAGCTCTGAGCAATGTACAGGAACCTGATCTTGGTAAAGACCTTGTGACGCTGAATATGGTGAAAGATATCGAGATCAGCGGCAATGATGTTTCATTTACAGTTGTGCTGACAACACCTGCGTGCCCATTGAAAGACATGATCAATAATGCATGTGTGAATGCGGTCAGGATATTGGTTAATAAAGAGGCAAACGTAAAGGTCAACTTTACTTCAAATACTACCACAAAAAGAACTGATCCGGGATCTGTTCTGCCTAAAGTAAAAAATATAATTGCGGTGGTAAGTGGTAAAGGCGGTGTTGGTAAATCAACGGTGGCAGCCAATCTGGCTCTTGCGCTATCACAAGGTGGAGCTAAGGTTGGTTTAATGGATGCGGATATTTATGGACCGAGTGTTCCGATTATGTTTGGTGTTCGGGGTGAAAGACCCATGATGATGGATATGGGTGGTGATAAAGGCATGATCGTGCCATTGGAAAAATTTGGAATAAAATTGATGAGCATCGGTTTGCTGGTTGATGAAAAGAATGCGGTGGTATGGCGTGGACCAATGGCCAGCAGTGCCATTCGCCAATTTGTTACTGACGTGTATTGGGACGAATTGGATTATTTGGTGGTTGATATGCCGCCAGGCACGGGTGATATTCATTTAACCTTAGTCCAAACTGTTCCTGTAACCGGTGTTGTTATTGTAACCACTCCCCAGGATGTTGCACTGGCAGATGCCAAGAAAGCAATTGCTATGTTTGGACAGGCACAGGTAAATGTTCCGATTATCGGGTTGGTTGAAAACATGAGTTATTTCATACCGGCAGAACTGCCCGGTAATAAGTATTACATTTTTGGTAAAGAAGGTGGCAAACGCCTCGCCGAAGAATACGATCTTCCATTCCTTGGTCAGATACCCCTTGTGCAAACTATTCGCGAAGGGGGTGATAAAGGGTTGCCGATCATGGTGAGCAACGATGAAATAACAAAAAAGGCATTTGAAGAATTTACGGCATCGGTCGTCCGCAGCGTGGCTATGCGTAATGCAAATATGCCAACGGCTAAAGTATCCGAAGTCGTAGGATGAATTAATTAGACTAACTTCAAACCGTTGAACCCAAAGATCAGAACAACATGTACGATCTCCCGTATTTTAAAGAGAGTGACCAAAAATCGGTGTTTGAATTTATGCGGCAACATCCGTTTGTTTTTCTGACTGGTGTTGATGAAAACAATAAGCCAGTGGCCACGCAGGTCCCGGTATTTCTCGATGAAAAAGAAGGAAAACTCCTTCTTACCGGTCATATTATGAGGAATACAGATCATCATAAGGCCTTTGAAAAAAATTCACATGTGCTGGCCGTATTTACCGGCCCTCACACCTATGTCAGTGCCACGTGGTATGATGACCCACACCAGGCAAGTACCTGGAATTACATGAGTGTACATGCAAAAGGCCTAATCCGTTTTGGAGACCACGACGATCTTGTTGCAATTCTCAAAAGACTTACGCTTTTCTATGAGAACAACAATACTGCTTCTACAACCATCTTCGACAATTTACCGTCAGAGTATACAGGGCGGTTGATGAAAGCAATCGTTGCATTTGAAATTGAGATCACATCGATTGATAATATCTTTAAGCTAAGCCAGAACAGGGATGAAAAAAGTTATGAAAACATCATTGAAAAATTGGAGCAGCGCGGAAACGACGGTCATTTTATTGCACAGGAAATGAAAAAAAGACAACAGCAATTATTTAATAAATGAATAAAATATTGTTTTTAATAGCCGGTTCGTTCTTTGTTTCCTGCTTCCACGGCAGCGTGGAGGGTACCTCATCACCTGCAATGAACTATGTTTATGAAAATAAAGATGTGAAAGACCCCTTTGATATACAAGGTCATCGCGGTTGCCGGGGGTTAATGCCCGAGAATACGGTTGCCGCAATGATAAGGGCGCTTGATCTCGGTGTAACCACGTTGGAAATGGATGTAGTGGTCACAAAGGATAAGAAGGTTCTTGTCTCACATGAGCCCTGGTTTGGCGCTGAGATCACGACAAAGCCAGATGGAACATTCATCAGTTCCGGGGAGGCGATGAAGTACAATATTTATGAAATGGATTACGATGAGGTGAAAAAGTATGATGTTGGGATGAAGCCTCATCCCCGGTTTCCTAACCAGGAAAAGATAAAAGCAGTAAAGCCTTTGTTAAGCGACCTTCTTGATAGCATCGCCGAAAATATGAAAACGAGACGGCGGCCTTTTCCCTATTTTAATATCGAGACAAAATGCCTGCCCGCCGGGGATAACCGGTTCCATCCTGTGCCTTCAGAGTTTATCGAATTACTGATGGCTGTAATAAAAGAAAAGAAAATAGAGGAGCGGGTAATCATCCAGTCATTTGATTTCAGAACGCTGAAGTACCTGCATGAGAAATACCCTTCGATAAAAACTGCTATGCTAATTGAAGATTCCGACGAGGATGATTTTGACGGGCAGTTAAAGCGGCTTGGATATACTCCCCAAATCTATAGCCCTAATTATGAATTGGTAGACGAAAAGCTTGTGAAACAATGTCATGATAAAGGGCTGAAGATCATTCCATGGACCGTAAACGATAAAAAGCAAATAAAAAAGCTTCAGAAAATGGGAGTAGATGGGATCATTACGGATTACCCAAATCTATTCAGGGACTGATCCCAGCCATTCTTCAGCATTCTTATAGAGTAATTTCTTTTCGGTCTTTTTTCCGAGTCTCATTTTCTCAATCAATCTTCCGGGTTTGTGTTCACCAAGAGGAAATGGATAATCACTTCCCAGGCAAATCTTATTTTCCCCAAATATTTCCAGTAAGAACGAAAATGCCTTTTTATCATGCACGAGGCTATCTACCCAAAATTTGCCGATATATTCATCAGGAGAAATTACATTATCAACCGCAACCAGGTCTCGTCTGACGTCAAAACCATGTTTAATTCTTCCGAGTATAAAAGGGAATGAACCGCCGCCATGCGCAAAAGCGATTTTAAGTTTTGAAAAGTTTTCAAACACTCCGCCAAATATCATGGAGCAAATGGCTCTTGAGGTTTCTGCTGGCATTCCAACAAGCCAGGGAAGCCAATACTTCTGCATCTTATCTTCCCCCATCATTTCCCAGGGGTGCACAAACAAAGCGCAATTAAGCTGCTCAGCCGCTTCATAAAAAGGGAAATATTTTTTTTCGGATAGATTCTCTCCGTTCACATTTGTTCCGATCTCGATTCCGGGCATTTTCAAATCTTTTACACATCGCTCCATTTCTTTAATTGCCAGATCAACATCCTGCATAGGTACAGTACCAAGCCCGATAAACCGTTTTTTATCTGTTGAAACCGTGTCAGCAATATGGTCATTAAAAAATCGGGAAGTCTCCAGTCCATCGGCCGGATTTGCCCAATAATTAAATAAAACAGGGATCGTTGAGAGCACCTGGACCGTCACATCCGCTTCATCCATCTCTTTTTTCCTTACATCTTCTTTAAAACAATTCTGATCTACGATTCGGAAGATCCTATCACCTTTCATCATGCAGGCTTCACAATTGCGATGTTCAAGGTGAATAAATTCACCGTAGCCAAACTTCTGTGTCCAGTTTGGCATTTTCTCCGGCATGATGTGAGTGTGAATGTCAATTTTCATACCCCGAACCCCTAAAGGGGCTTTTTAAGTTACTTAATGTTTTTGAGCTTCTTCTATTCTCCCCTTTAGGCGCTCAGGAAAATTTGTTTTATGAGATTATTTCCGGGAGGTTTTGATTGGCGGCTCCATCACCGCTCCGCATTTATCACAGGTTCTATGCATGGTACTTTCCCAAAAGCGATTCATAACAGGTGGAAGCTGCTTCACAATATCATCAACATGAAGTGTTTCTTCATATAATTTGTTACCGCATTTTTCACAGAACCACATAAACCCATCGTCTTCTGATTCTCTTTTCTTTTCAATAACCAAACCCACAGTCCCCGGTCCGCGCTGGGGAGAATGCGGTGTCTTTGGTGGTAACAGGAACATCTCACCTTCTTTGATCGGGACATCTTTAAACTCGCCGTTATCAATTATTTTTACGACAATATCGCCTTCTATCTGGTAATACAATTCTTCCGTTTCATTGAAATGATAATCTTTCCTTGCATTCGGTCCTCCTACGACCATGACAATAAAGTTTTCGGCATCTTTATATACACATTGGTTTCCCACCGGTGGCTTCAACATTTCACGATTTTCGTCGATCCACTTTTTCAGATTGAAAGGAGCTGTTACTGGCATAGCAATTCTTTAGTTTTAATTAAAAGATTTAAGTGAAGCTGGAATATTTTCAAACCAAATTTCAACTTCATAACCATCAGGGTCATAAAAGAAAACAAAGGGTTCGCCTGGAACAAACTCACCGGTTTCTTTTATTTTGCCTCCTGCATTCTTTATCGTTTTGATGATCGTACCCAATGCAGCTGGCTTTGGTAACCTGAAGCCAAAATGAAAACCCGGATTCCCATTTGCCGCCGGCCGGGTCTTTTTAACAAAAACGATGATGTCTTTGCTCCCCGGTGTCTGCACCTGTACAAATTCCGGGTCCTCGTACATTTCTTTTACGCCAAAAACTTTTTTGTAAAAAGCAGATGAACGTTTTACATCTTTTACCGGCAATGCAATATGAGTAAGCCCCAGTGTTTTGATCATTGTTTTCAAATAGTGAGCAAAGAAATAGTATCGTGAAAATTACAACTTTTTACCGTAGGTTTGGACGAGTAAAACTTTATCAATTATAGTGAAACTAAAGCCTCCCCATCGGGGAGGTTTGGAGGGGCTTTATGAATCTCTCACTGGAAGGAAGAAATGCGATCATTTGTGGAAGTACACAGGGAATTGGTTTCGCCATTGCTGAAGAACTCGCATTGCTCGGCGCGAATTGTACATTGATAGCAAGAAACGAAGAAGGATTAAAGACATCAATTCATAACCTTGACATCGCGTTAAGGCAACAACACAGTTACCTCGTTGCTGATTTTACAAAACCTGAAGAATTGAAAGGGACGATTGAGCAACATGTAAAAGATCACAAGGTTCATATTTTGATCAATAATACAGGTGGGCCACCGGCAGGACCGATAGTTGAAGCTACTGAGGAAGCATTTCTCAATGCATTCAACCAGCATTTGATTTGCAATCATATCCTGGTGAAAGCTGTTGTGCCCTCGATGAAGAAAGAAGCCTACGGAAGAATCGTGAATATAATTTCCACGTCTGTAAAGATCCCGTTAAAGAATCTTGGTGTAAGCAATACGATCCGTGGGGCTGTGGCAAGTTGGGCAAAGACGATGGCCAATGAGCTCGGGCAGTTCAATATTACTGTTAATAATATCTTACCGGGCTTTACCGCTACACAGCGGTTGTTGTCGCTGATGGAGAACGCGGCCAAAAAAGGTAATACTGTTATTGATATCGTTGAAAAAAACATGAAGGAAGAAGTGCCCATGAAAAGGTTTGCGGATGCATCGGAGATTGCGGCCGTTACCGCTTTTTTGGCGTCGCCTGCCGCATCGTATGTGAATGGCGTCAGCATTCCGGTGGATGGGGGGCGTACAGGTTCTATTTGATAGAACGCGGATTTGTTATGATTGTTGAAGATTCACGCAGATGAATCATAATGAATCCTAATCATCTTAAGTAATCTGCGTTGCATCGATACCGTGAAACTAGGCATGCCATATCATTTGGAAAATTATATCGGCGGCAATTTGATTGCTCCATTGAGTGGAAAATTCATGGATGGAATGAATCCGGCCACCGGAGAAGTGTTTTGCCAGGTCCCGGACTCTGATGAAAGAGATATTGAAGCAGCCGTGCATGCGGCAGAAAAAGCTTTTCCGGCATGGAGTGTGACGCCGGTGGAGGAGAGATTTAAAATACTCAATCGCATTGCTGAATCGATAGATACTCATCTGGAAGAACTGGCTTTGGCGGAAACAAATGATAACGGTAAGCCACTCTGGCTAAGCAGGAAAGTTGATATTCCAAGAGCATCGGCGAATTTTCGCTTTTTTGCGACTGGCATCATGCATTTTGCTTCCGAGAGTCACAATATGGAAGACAGAGCCGTAAACTATACATTACGCCAGCCAATCGGCATTGTTGGCTGCATTTCTCCGTGGAATTTGCCCTTGTATTTGTTTACCTGGAAAATCGCACCTGCTTTGGCCGCCGGCAATTGCGTATTGGCAAAACCGAGCGAGGTAACTCCTGTCACTGCTTTTCTATTATCAAAGATCTGCAAGGAAGCCGGTTTACCTGGCGGAGTATTGAATATTATACACGGTAGCGGGTCAAAAGCAGGCGAGGCGATCGTTTCTCATCCTTCAGTGAAGGCAATTTCTTTTACCGGCAGTACAAAAGCCGGCGAAAGAATTGCGACCATTGCCGCGCCAAAATTCAAGAAGCTTTCCTTAGAACTAGGAGGTAAGAACCCAGCGATCATTTTTGCAGACTGCAATTGGGATAAAATGCTGGATGAAACGATTCGTTCATCATTTTCAAACCAGGGTGAGATATGTTTATGTGGCAGCAGGATCATCGTTGAAGAATCTGTTTACGATAAATTCAAAAAGGACTTTGTCGAAAAAACCAGGCAATTAACGGTAGGTGATCCGTTGAACGAGGACTCAAAACAGGGAGCTATCGTGAGTAAGGTTCATTATGAAAGGATCTTGCGGGGTATCGAAACTGCAAAGCGAGAAGGAGGTAAAATTCTCTGTGGTGGCAAGCTCGTAAAATTAGAAGGTCGTTGCTCAAACGGATTGTTCATAGAACCCACGGTGATTGAAGGGTTGGGACCAGATTGCCGGACAAACCAGGAAGAAATTTTTGGACCGGTTGTGACACTGCAATCTTTTAAGACCGTGGAAGATGCTTTGCAATTGGCAAATGCAACTTCATACGGACTTGCTGCCACGGTGTGGACGCAGGATATTTCTAAGGCCAATCGAGTAGCCGCAAGAATAGAAAGCGGAATTATTTGGATAAACTGTTGGTTGCTACGCGACCTGAGGACTCCATTTGGAGGAATGAAAAATAGCGGCGTAGGACGGGAGGGAGGTTGGGAAGCGCTGAGATTTTTTACAGAATCAAAAAACATCTGTATACAAATGTGAATGATTTATTATGACGGTGATGTATTCTCATACAATAATTTTTAATATTAATCGATGACCTAATATTCGCGTTCTATTTTTTCTATGGCTGATATCATTAATACGACAAATGCATCAAAACCGCTCGGCGCATATCCACATGCAAGAAGAGTTGGTAATCTGTTATTTTTATCGGGCATCGGGCCAAGAGATCCCCGGGATAATTCAATACCTGGATTAGAATTAGGGACCGATGGGAATATCTTAAAATATGATATTGAAGCGGAGACGCATTCCGTTTTTGCCAACGTGAAGGCAGTCCTTGAAGCAAGTGGCAGCAGTTGGGAAAAAATAATTGATGTAACTGTTTTTCTTACGAACATGAAAAAAGATTTTCCTCTGTATAATAGAATCTATAATGAATACTTTCAAGAGGTGCAGGCTTGCAGAACGACTGTCGAAGTGAAAAGTTTGCCAACACCGATAGCAATCGAATTAAAAGTGATTGCAACAATAGATTAGTTTGGTGTTTGGAGTTAGCTGTCAACTCCAAATGCCAAATTCCAAACAATGGACTTATGACTTACCAAAACTCATTAGAGTTTGCAAGAACAATGGATGAAAAGGATCCATTAAACGGCTTTAGAGCTAAGTTTTTTATTCCTCAGCATAACAGACAGGATTGTGTCTACTTTACAGGAAACTCTTTAGGTCTT
Source organism: Chitinophagaceae bacterium (assembly GCA_035717045.1). GTDB lineage: Bacteria > Bacteroidota > Bacteroidia > Chitinophagales > Chitinophagaceae > VBAS01. The sequence continues at coordinate 2,274 of DASTIZ010000101.1, read as the reverse complement.
CAGCCAAAATCTGTTTCACAGTATATCAATCAGGAATTGGATGATTGGGCCAGGATGGGAGTGGAAGGACATTTCCATGCAAGAAACCCGTGGATGCCTTATCACGAGATTTTTCCAGGTCAACTATCAAAGATCATTGGCTGTCAGGAAAATGAAGTCGTGGTGATGAATTCGCTGACAGTAAATCTTCATTTATTAATGATCTCTTTTTACAGGCCAACAAAAGAACGGTATAAAATAGTTTGTGAGGCAAAAGCATTCCCTTCAGACCAATATGCATTTGAAACCCAGGTACAATTTCATGGTTATGATCCTAAGGACGCGATCATTGAAGTAAACCCGGCAGAAGGAGAACAGGTCATAAAAAATGAGGATATCATCGCAACAATTAAAGAACACGGAAATTCAATTGCGTTGGTGGTATTTGGCGGGGTCAATTATTACACGGGGCAATATTTCGATCTGAAAGCAATCACAGCCGCTGCGCATTCAGTTGGTGCTTATGCCGGGTTTGACCTGGCTCATGCAGTTGGGAATGTTGAATTGAGTCTTCATGACTGGGATGTTGATTTTGGCTGTTGGTGTTCTTATAAATATTTGAATAGTGGTCCCGGTGGCGTTGCGGGAGTTTATATAAATGAAAAACATGCGATGAATACAGCGCTGCCGCGGTTCGCGGGTTGGTGGGGTTACACAAAGGAAACGAGATTTAAGATGGATAAAGGTTTTGAAGCGATTCCAACAGCGGAGGGGTGGCAGTTGAGTAATGCACCGGTCCTTTCAATGGCTGCCCATAAAGCCTCATTGGATATTTTTGACGACGCAGGGATGGAGAAACTCCATGCAAAGAGGAGACTATTATCCGAATATTTATTGTTTATTATTGATTGTTGCAATGGCCAATCCGGTGAAAAAATGATCGGGGTCATCACGCCCCGCGATGAAAAGGAACGGGGATGCCAGGTTTCCATGCTGATGTTGAAAAAAGGAAGAGACATCTTTGAGGCACTGACACGAGAAGGTGTTGTTGCAGATTGGAGGGAGCCCAACGTGATCCGTGTGGCGCCTGTTCCTTTGTATAATTCATTTGAAGATGTCTATAAATTTGGATCAATTGTTACAAGGATAATTGGTTAAGTAATTGGTCTGCTGAATCTCTCCCAATTAACCAATTAATAAACAAACTAATTAACAGTGTGAAAAAGGAAATAACAATTATAGGTGCCGGACTGGTTGGCTCTTTGCTCGCTATATTTCTGTTGAAAAGAGGTCATAAAGTAAAACTATTTGAACGCCGGCCGGATATGCGGAAAGAAAAGATGAGTGCAGGTCGTTCAATCAACCTTGCGCTGAGCGATCGCGGCATCAGGGCATTGGAGGAGGTGGGGATCATGGATGAGATGAGAAAGATCTGCATCCCGATGAACGGTCGCTATATTCACAATGCTGATGGGAGCACCGCTTTTCAGCGGTATGGAAAAGAGGGGCAATTCATAAATTCGGTGTCACGCGGAGAGCTAAATAAGAAACTTATTGACCTGGCTGAAAAACAGGGAGCCGAAATTTTTTTTAATCACAAATGCGAGAGCATAGATTGGGATAAAGGGACCGTAACTTTTGAGGTGGCTGGCCTTGTTCCACAAACTGCCGATTTCAAATTTATTTTTGGAGCCGACGGCGCATACTCCGCCGCGAGACTCCAGCACCAGTTGCACCATGAGCGGTTCCAATACACCCAATATTATATAGATTTTGGTTATAAAGAATTAAATATTCCTGCGGGTGAAGGCGGGAAGTTTAATATGGAAAAAAATGCCTTGCATATATGGCCACGGGGAAATTATATGCTGATCGCCTTGCCAAATGTTGATGGAAGCTTTACCTGTACTTTATTTTTCCCATTCGAAGGAGAACCTTCCTTTGCCTCATTGAATACAAAAGAAAAAGTAAATGCTTTTTTTGGAAAAACGTTTAAGGATGTAGTTCCATTGATGCCAGGTTTGGAAGATGAATACTTTATCAATCCAACTTCATCACTGGTCACCGTAAAATGTTTTCCATGGATCCGGGAAGAAAAATTTGCTTTGATAGGCGATGCGGCACATGCAATTGTTCCCTTCTTCGGGCAGGGTATGAATTGCGGGTTTGAAGATTGTTCTGTGCTTAATGGTTTGATAGAAAAGTATGGAAATGACTGGAACATGATCTTATCAGATTTCCAGGCGTTGCGGAAGCCAGATGCGGATGCAATTGCCGAGCTGGCTTTAAACAATT
>DASTIZ010000100.1:0-6074 GCA_035717045.1 Chitinophagaceae bacterium | reverse complement strand
TACTTTTCAGGATTTCGGGAGTAACGATATAAAGTTAACCACCCACCATGCATGATCGCGGAAAGAGGATCGAGTTGTTTCGCCTTCACAAGATTCTTTTCTGCATCCGTAAAATTTGCCATTTCCATTTGAGCAAAGGCCAGGTAAACATATCCTTCACCATTGTTTGGATTCAATTTAATGGACCTGTTAATTTCTTTGATCGCCAAAGCTGGTGAAAGAGTACTGATCTTAAGGACATCCCCGAGTATCATGTGTGTTTCTGATCGTTCCGGACCGTATTCGACTGCCGTTATTGCTGCATCCAGCGATTTGCGGACATAATATGGTTTTTCACTAAGGTTTCTCCAGGGTATTTTGGCATAAACATTCGCCAGTTCAGCCCAGGCGAGGGAAAAGGTTGAATCTTTTTTTAATACGCTTAAGAGTAGTTCTTCTCTCTCAAAAAGCGGTAGTCTTTTTGCCCTCAGGTAATCTTCATAGGCTTCTACATTGTTTGTTGCTTTCTCTATAATTCGTTTCCCTTCTTCTGTTGTCAGCTTTACATTCAGAGCTTTTGCGATTTCCTGCGCCACCTCACTTTGTATGGCAAATACCTGGGAAGCATCGCGATCATAGCTTTCCGACCAAAGGTGTTCGTCGCTCTCTGCATCGATCAGCTGGGCGGTTATTCTTAACTTATTACCTTCTTTTCTCACACTTCCCTCAAGTATTGTGGCCACACCCAGTTCATCAGCAATCTCTCTTACATTTTTTCTATTGCCTTTATACTGCATCACTGATGTTCGGGAGATCACTTTCAAATTGGCAATTTTGGAGAGTTGCGTAATGATGTCTTCGGTAATTCCATCACTAAAGTATTGTTGAAGGCTGTCATTGCTTATATTTTCAAAGGGCAGAACAGCAATGGATTTTTCACTGCCGCTAAACCTGATCTTATCTTTTAGCAAACCCGGTAAGAACAGTACAAGAAGCGTGATTACAATTGCCGCCGTTGATAACAATATCCCTTTTCGAACTGCCTTCAGTTTTCTCCTCGCAGAAATCTTCTTTATTCTTCCTTCAATTTTTTCTTTTGGAGGCACCGTCAACCCCTCATTTGATAACGCAGAAACATCCATCGGTTCTGCTACATTTTTTAAGTTGTACCTGCCCAGGTAAACTGTTTTGAATTCCGGGTGGTTCCTGATCTTGTCAAAAACTTCTTTTGAAAAAAGGATACTTCCGGGCTGACCGAGTGATTGAATACGTGCAGCGATATTCACTCCATCGCCCATTATTTTACCATTCTCATAGATCACTTCACCAATGTGAAGGCCGATCCGGAGAGGAACCGGCGGATTACCTTGTTGCATGAGCTGTTGAATTCTATAAGCACAATGCACCGCTTGCGTAATACTCGTGAAAATACAAAGACTGCCATCGCCGTAAAACTCAATCACTTCGCCATCAAATTCGGCCACCGTTTTTTCAAGAACCGCCCGGTGATGTTTTACCATAGTGACCGTGGATTGCTCATCACGCTGCATCATCGCGGTGTAGCCGGCAATATCAGTAAATAAAATAGCAGCGAGTTGACGGGTAGAGGACATAAATGTTTCTTGCTCGTTGAAGTTAATGAAAAGAGATTGATTAATTTTTTCAGCTACCCGCGCTTCAGATTGTTTACGGGCTCACATGGGATCGGGAAATCGTTGTAATGCCTGGTGGTAACCTCCTTCCCGAAAACCATTTGTCGAACCGTATCCGTGCCTGTACTGGGATGCTCATGCCGAAACCTGTAATGCCCACCAGAATTAAAGCCAGCGACTGGTCATGAAGGATGTGAAAATTTGACGGCAGTTATTTCTTTAATGAATTATAAATGGACTGTACAAAAAACCATTTGTCAACGATTACAGTATAGCCTTTCATTGGATCCGAGTCTGCAATTTGCTGAAGTGTTTTGCCTTGTTTAATTCCATCGGCAATCCTGGTACGTACGGTTACCAGCATGTGCTTATAATCCATAAGATCTTTCCGGGTTGACATACCACCATGCCCTGGAATGATCTTCGTTTGATCATTGGTAATAGCGATCAGTTGTTCACAAGCCCTGATCATCCCATCAATGCTGCCCCCGGCACCCTGGTCAATAAATGGAAAACCATATCGCACAAAAACATCACCGCAATGAAAAATGTTTGATTCTTTAAAATGAATGATTACATCGCCATCGGTGTGTGCATTTTTCGCATAGAACACATGAACCGTTTCACCATTGACGTGAAATGTAACTGAATCCGCAAAGGTAACTTTTGGTAAAGCTTCATAAGGAGACGCCTTTTGAGTTTCCTTGAATGCTTCAAAGAAATAATCTGTCGTTAACCGGCGCCGGGCATTTTCGTGTGACAGGATGATGGCTCCCTGCCCACTGAAATTTTCATTACCACCTGTATGATCATTGTGGAAATGGGTATTGATCACAAACCTCACAGGTTTGCTGCTGATCTGTGACAGTGCGGCTCTTATTTTCTCTGTGAGGGGGGCAAACTGGTCGTCAATAATAATTATACCATCATTACTAACCAGCACACCAATATTGCCGCCTGCTCCCTCGAGCATATAGATCGATTCGGTCAATTTGGTGGTTTTGATCTGGACGGAATCAAAATTTTGAGAATAAACAGAAGGGAAAAAAATAATGGAAAACACGGTAGTCAGAAGAATATTTTTCATAAGCATGTTAGTTGCTTTAAATAAACGTGATCATAATGAAGATAACAAAAAAGTCCCGCAAATGGGGGACTAACTGACTGTGAGCTGGTAGCTACTGTATATTTTTTTGATTTTAGATTTTAGATTTTTGATTTCGGATTTAATCTAAAATCAACTGATCAGGCCTCTGCTTCCATATATGCTTCTACTGGTTCACAAGTGCAGACCAGGTTCCGGTCACCATACGTATTATTCACTCTTGCCACAGCAGGCCAGAATTTATTTTGCGTGACATAATACATCGGGAAAGCAGCCTGCTCCCTTGTATATGGCTTGTTCCAATCGCTGCTAATGACCATTGATTGTGTATGCGGTGCATTTTTCAGCGGGTTATTTTTTTTATCCATCTTTCCTTCTTCGATATCTCTGATTTCCTGGCGAATACTTAATAATGCATCACAGAAACGATCCAGCTCCCCTTTATCTTCACTCTCTGTAGGTTCGATCATAATCGTTCCGGGAACAGGAAAACTCATTGTCGGGGCATGAAAGCCATAATCCATCAGGCGTTTTGCCACATCTTCGGCCTCGATCTCTGCTGATTTCTTAAATGGCCGCAGGTCAACAATAAATTCATGCGCACATTGCCCATTATTATTTGTATATAAGATCTCAAACTGTCCCTGCAATCTTGCACGCATATAATTTGCATTCAGGATTGCATATTCTGTTGCCTGTTTAACACCGGCATCACCCAACATTCTTATATAGCCATAGCTTATAAGTAATATGGATGCGCTGCCATAGGGAGCAGCACTTACGGCACCGTGATACGTGAGACGTGAATCGTGAGAAGAGTCCGACGTCTCACGTCTCACGTTTGACGAATGAGATGGAAGGTATTTGGCAAGATGTTTCTTCACACAGATCGGTCCCATACCTGGACCACCACCACCATGCGGTATTGCAAATGTCTTATGCAAGTTGAGGTGACAAACATCAGCACCGATCAGGCCGGGAGCAGTTAAACCAACCTGTGCATTCATATTGGCTCCGTCCATATAAACCTGCCCACCATATTTGTGAATGACATTTGTAATTTCTGTAACCGTTTCTTCATATACACCATACGTACTCGGATAAGTAATCATGATGCCGGCCAGGTCATTTGAATGTTGTTCCGCTTTTATCCTGAGATCTTCGATGTCAATATAGCCGTTTTCCAATGCTTTAATAACAACCACCTTCATTCCTGCCATTACTGCCGAAGCCGGGTTGGTACCGTGAGCAGAAATCGGTATCAGCATCACATTGCGATGGTGATCGCCATTTGCTTCATGATATTTGCGAATAGTTAATAAACCTGAATATTCACCTTGTGCGCCGCTGTTTGGCTGGAGACTGCAGGCATCGAGTGCAGTGATCTCGCACAGGTAGTTTGAAAGTTCGTCAATAACCTGCCGGTAGCCTTTGGTTTGGTCTGCCGGGGCAAACGGATGGATCCTGCTCCAATGCGCCCAGCTTAAGGGTATCATTTCAGAAGCTGCATTAAGTTTCATTGTACAACTTCCCAAGGTGATCATGGATGTGTTCAATGAAAGATCCTTATTCTCCAAATTTTTGATATAACGCATCATCTGGCTTTCGCTGCTATGTGTGTTGAAAACCGGGTGCGTGAGGAAGGAGGATGTCCTGGACAAGTTGGCGGGAATGTGTTCCGGTTCATCATCAGAATGAATGTCAAATGCTACAGGGTTTTTATCATTCTCAAAACAATTGATCAGATCGTAGAGATCCTCCGGCAAAGTTGTTTCATCCAATGAAATGCCGATATGCTTATTATCAAAATACCGGAGATTGATCTGTTGCCGGGTTGCTTTTTCTTTTATCGGGCCAATGTCATCCACTTTAACTGTTATCGTATCAAAATAATTATTTGATATAGGCTCAAAGCCAAATTCTTCAATTGCCCCGGCAACAATTTGTGTCAGCATGGCAATTCTTTTAGCAATATTTTTTAGACCATCCGGGCCATGATACACGGCATACATGGCCGCCATATTTGCCAGCAACGCTTGCGCAGTGCAAATGTTTGAGGTTGCTTTTTCTCTTTTGATGTGCTGCTCTCTTGTTTGCAAGGCCATACGCAAAGCACGGTTATTATTTACATCCACACTTACACCAATGATACGACCGGGCATGCTGCGCTTAAAATCATCTTTTGCGGCAAAAAAAGCAGCATGCGGTCCGCCATAGCCCAACGGAACACCAAATCGCTGTGCAGACCCAACTGCACAATCGGCACCTAATTCACCCGGAGGTGTTAGCAGGGTGAGCGCCAGAAGATCTGTTGCCATGGCTACGAATGCGCCGGCTGCATGTACCTTATCGATAAATTCACGATAGTCCTCAATTGCGCCTTTATCATTTGGATATTGAACAATAGCGCCGCAAAAGGTTGAATCAATGTTTTCTTTTTTATAATCACCTTCAACAATCTCAATTCCTATCGGCTTTGCTCTGGTATATAAAACATCTTTTGTTTGCGGGAATATTTCTTTGTCTACAAAGAACTTTGGATGAGTGATTTGATCTTGTTTATTCAGAGTGTTAAAAAACATGGTCATTGCTTCGGCCGCCGCAGTCGCTTCGTCAAGCAGGCTGGCATTGGCGATCGGCAATCCCGTAAGATCGCTAACCATAGTCTGAAAATTCAATAAACTTTCCAGGCGGCCCTGGGATATCTCAGCCTGGTAAGGAGTATACTGCGTGTACCAACCCGGATTTTCAAACACATTTCTTAAAATGACGGATGGAGTAATTGTGTCATAATACCCCTGGCCGATATAATTCTTATAAACTTTGTTCTGCATAGACACTTCTTTGATATGCTGCAGGTATTGATGTTCACCCATTGCTTCGGGCAGATCCAGTTCATGTTGCATGCGAATGGCAGCGGGAACGGTCTTACTTATCAGGCTATCCAGATCGGGCTCTCCGATCGTTTTCAGCATTTGCCTTGTTTCATGTTCATCGGGTCCGATATGACGGGTAATGAATTCGCAGGATTGTTTTTCAAAAAGATTCATATTATTCAGGAATGTTTTACAATAATCTGTAATTATTAATTAATAATTACTGATTATTTGGAGGCTGCAAAGTTAAGAAGCAGGGGGCATAAATAGGATTCTTTACGGGACTGTGGAAAACAGGTTGTTACTTTGCCGGATGGGAGAGGGTAATTTGAAAAACACGTTAGCTACCGGGTGGGAAAAGAGGTCCGCTGATAACCAGAAGAAATACCGGCAGTTTCTTCAACGCGCCAATAAAAACAAGGTGCTCAAAGAATTGCACACCTTGCATGAAAAAGCGATCGC
>DASTIZ010000099.1:0-4941 GCA_035717045.1 Chitinophagaceae bacterium | reverse complement strand
AAAGCTGAAAACAAAACGAATGAAACGAAGGATTCTAATACGCCAGCAACAAATAGCAATCAACCTGCTTCCATAAAAACTTACAGCAAATATGATTTTGTACCCGGAGAAAAAATAATTGCCTTTGAGGATTTCATGCAGGATGCTGTTGGTGATTTTCCGGCTAAGTGGAATACAAACGCAGCTGGTGAAGTAATGACCATTGATAAGTTGCCCGGCCATTGGTTTGCCATGGGAAAAACCGGTGTCTATATGCCCGATTTTATCGATTCGCTGCCCGATGATTTTACGCTTGAATTTGACATGTTAATTGATCAAACTGTTCATTCATGGGGATTAGATATCAATCTTGCTGAATTATCGAATCGTGATCAACCCAAAGAATGGCAATCCGCCTATAACCATTTTTCATTAAATATTCTTCCGGGGAATCCGGGAAGCGGATCTACCAGTTATCACCGGCGAAAAAATGGTGTAGGCGAATCGACGACAAGGGCCAAGATCACACAGTTTGAAAATATGTCGCTCCCGGTTCATGTTTCTTTCTGGAGGCAAAAAGAAAGATTAAGAGTATACATGAATGAAGATAAAGTATGGGATGTTCCAAAGGCAATTCAGGCTGGAGCAAAACTTAATTCGCTTGTCTTTTCCATCCCGAACATTGCACAATGGCATTTCCTAATCACTAATCTCCGGTTTGCGGTCGGTGCACCGGATACCAGGAAAAAAATTCTTGAACAAAATAAATGGGTAACCCATGGAATTCTATTTGACGTAAACAGCGCCACCATTAAACCTGAATCGTATGGCACATTAAAAGAAATGGCAAATGTGTTGAAAGAATTTACCGATCTCAAAGTAAGAATTGTCGGGCATACAGATGCAGACGGAAAAGATGATGCAAATCTTGATCTTTCAAAACGCAGGGCAGCATCCGTAAAAGCGGCACTGGCAAAAGAATTTGGAATCGATGAAAGCCGGATGGAAACAGATGGCAAAGGGGAAAGTGAACCGATCGATAAAAATGATACTCCTGCGGGTAAAGCGAATAACAGGAGAGTTGAGTTTATAAAAATTTAATTCAAATTCGTGTGTATGCGTACTATATTCTTTTTTCTTTTCATTTTTTGTCTTTCGACTTCTCTATTTGCTCAAAATCCATCCGCAAAAGAAATAGAAGCACAAAAACAGGAAACACTTAGAGATGCCAAACAGGAAGTAGCTGATCTGAAAAAAGAAATTGCAAAAGCCAAATTGGAAAAAGAAGACCCCGCATCGATAAAAGAAATGGAGAAACAGCTGGCGACTTTAGAGCAGATGGTGTCCATGCTGGAAAGAAATTTCGGACCTATGAGAACACAACCTCAGACTACATCTTCAGTAAAAGTAGCTGAGCCAAAATATGTCTCACCATTTACCCCTATTAATGTAAAGCGACCGATTGCCATTCCAACAGAAAAAGAAGCAACAGATCAGCTTTTTTGGTATAAAGGGAAAAAGATCGATGCGAATACTATTATCACAACTAGCGGTACAGTTGTTCGATATGATCGGACAAATTCTAAATTAATATATGAGCCAAGCCATCAACCCGGTCCTGATACAACGTATTATGGTCTTTTAAATACGCTGAAACAAACCCGGGAAATAAAAAATTTATTTGCAAGTCATGCAGATGCGATGATGAATAGTTTTTTTATGTATCCACAGATACAAGGTGCTTATGATGAATTCGATTTAATGAGTGGAAGGTTCTACCACCTCGCAGACAATACACATAATGTGAATCGTCCTACGGCTCGGGTAGATATCAGGATGATGATAGAAAATCTTGAGAACTATGTCAAAAACTTACCGGGTGTAAAAAAGATAATACTTCCGCCAAAAAATCGTGTTGGAAAATGTTTATGCGAAGTTATAAACGAAGCCGCTGATTATGATGAAGAATTAAGGGCATGGATAAGCATTTTTTTTGAGGAAGAACTTGAAATAATTCATAGGGTAGCCGACATTTTTGATGAAATTGCAACCGAACCAGGGCCAAATTCGTACAAGACTTATGATTTTGAATTTGAGCCATATTTAGGCACGGCATTAATTCGTGCAAACTATAAGTTAGAAGAACTTTTGAAAGAATACGAAAGTAAAACTGAAAACATAGTTTTAGAAGACGGGCTTGTATATGCTAAAAGGAATCTTGAACATTGGGTAGAAAAATATGATTTAAAAGTAATAGGCACTGCACAAGGTGGCACCTATTCCAAGTCACAAGCTCTTTTTAAACAAGTTAAAGACGCAGTATTTTCAAATACCTTCGATGACTATATTCTTGTTAAAAAGGCCAAAAAAGAATTTAATATAGTTTTCGACTACCTATTCTATGCAAGCCATGAATACAATAAGAAATTACTAAGCCCCGGCTACAAGGTGAATGATAATATTAAAAAATGGTTAGAAAGCCTGGAAGACTATAATAGATTTACACTAACCGTTAAAACAGAATTTGAATATGTTCCAAAAACTGAGGACAAAACTCAGATATGGAATGTAAAGGGAGAGTTTCAATCACAAAATTTAATTGTAAGTCTTGGTGTAGAGGAATGCTTCTTTAATCTAAGAATCACTGACGCAAACTACCGGGACAGAAATGGAGATGAAGAAAAGCTCAAAATTCCATTGGCCGTTAAAAATGGAGCAAAGCAATATGGAGAAGGTGACGCTATTCCATATACTGGACCATCAAATGCTATGATGCTTTTTCCTCGCTTCAAACTGAGTTTTTGCGGTGATGGATCAGAAGTAAAGCTTGATTTGCTATCTTATACGCAGGCTGATATCAATAAACACCGCAGTGATGATCCCACGAAAGTATTTACAACCGATATGCTTGCCTATGCGAATAGAATATTTCTTGGACTGGTAAAAACTCACTCCAACGTTGATGACCTGATTAATACTGCAGGTAAGATGATGGATATGAACAATGCTAAAATAGCTCAATCCACAGGCAATCCTAAGTTAGACAAAATGAAGATGGATTATGGAATGAACCTAAAGAGATATGAGCTTTTATATCACCTGGCAGCTGCAACACACACTGAGAAAACCATCATTAAGTTAGGGAAACTGAGTCCTCAGGGATCGCCAATTCTGGGGCCGAACCCCATAGATCTTTTTGATAAGTCTGAGGATAAAGATCTAAAAATGACTTACGCTTATATCACACTAGAACTCACCCACACACCAAAATGAAAAAACAACTCATCATGTTTAGTTGAGCTTACAAAACGATAATTAAACCATCATGCGTATTATAATTATTCTTTTTCTTATTACTTCATTTATCGATGCGATCGCACAGGCAGGTCATAAAAAAGTGGCTTCGGGCAATCGGGCCACACCTACTAAAAATGAGATACAGTCATCAATGAATGAAGCGACCGGTGCATTAAGAAAAGAACTTGCTGATCTTAAAAAACAACTCGCAGAAACTACCGATCCTGAAGAAAAAAAATCTTTGGAAGAGCAGATAGCCATGCTGGAGAAGCAATTGGCAATGATGGGAGGTCTGAATAAAAATTTATCTGCGATGTCAGATAAAACGATCCAGGATGGGCTTGAGGGAGAAGCAGCCGAATCAGGGGTTCCAAAAAGAGATGCGATAAGGATCAATATGCTTCCTAAGAAAGTTCTTAACAACGCAGAACTTTTCTTTTTTATAAAAAATGTACAGGCAAGCGTAGAAAAAATAATTCCCGTTGCTGAAAGAGCGGAAGCCTTAAATATTTATAACGAAACAAAAGCTCAATATAAGACCCCCTCAATCATTGCAAATGCGGGAACAGGGCTTTGGTTATCGGGACATTGGGAAAAAGCTTTGTTTCTCATGGGAAAAACTTGCATAGATGACATGAACAATGCCGACAATCTGAATAATTATGCTGCATTTCTTATTATGACTGGTGGTGAACAAGCTGCCATTCCCATTCTTGAATATCTCAATTCCAGGTATTCTAACAATAGCACTATACTCAACAATATTGGCCAGGCCTGGTTTGGTTTGGGTGATATGGATAATGCTAAAAAATATCTCAACGCAACAATTGAATTGTATCCAAATCATTCAATGGCCAATTCAACAATGGCACATATTTCTTTAGCGGGTCCGAATCCGGATACTCCAAGAGCTATTAATTTTTTGAAAGCATCGTTGAAAGGAGGTTATGATCCTGAAAAAGAATTAGAGCTTGAGAGATTAGGTTATGCAACAAAATATGATGACCTGCCGGCCTTTAACTATCCAATGAAGCCTGACCCATTTGGTCTTATTCCATTATTAAATTCATGGCCTCAGAAAATACAATCTAGCATTGATGATCCGGCACCCGCATACGAATTGCAGCGATATATGAAAGGTGTAGAAGAATTCAAAAGTGAAATCCTTGATGAAAATGTAGAGCTTGGAAAAAAACTGCACGAGCACGGCATGAAGATCGCCACAGATAAAATTTATAACCAGGAATACATGGAGCCTCATAATTGTGCTGCCCACATTCTTGCTGTAAGATTACAACATCTGTTACTGGTGGAGGGTATTCACAATGGTTCAGGAATGCCTTCGCAGCTATTGCTTCCTTATTTTTCATCCGATAAAAATTCACAGGAGATACCGTTGCCACTTGAGGATATTTTACGTGATTGCGAGAGACTGTGGTTTGAAGAAGTGGTAAAGCCTATAGGTATGTTGTCTTTAGATGCAAGCACAACCGGGCAGATGCCTGCAAATTGCAGGGAAGCTGATGCCCAATCGAATGCTTACTATTCAAAACGGGCAGATATCTATAATCGGGGTGTTGACCGGATCAAGAAAGAATTTATTAAAAAATCAAAACGCTTAGATGCCTGGGTTATTACGTATTTGTACGCAACACCTGATTATAG
>DASTIZ010000098.1:0-6497 GCA_035717045.1 Chitinophagaceae bacterium | reverse complement strand
TTTTGAAGGCCGGCCACTACCGGTAGTGCACCGCCAATTCCCAACAGCACAGCATGAATTCTTCGGTAATTTTCGGCCATCCATTTCTCCTGCTTGGGACAACCTAGCGCAACTAATACAAGGTTAGCCCCCGAAAGATTGATTTTTTCTATATCCTTATTTATCTCATCACCTGTCAGTTCCCGGAATGGTGGCGAAATGGCACCCGCCAGCGAAATGTTGGGGTAGCTCGAACTGATCTTATTTCTCATCGCATCAATAACTTCGTTAGTAGAGCCATAGATAAAAACAGATAGATTTTTAGGGTCCGACTTTTCAAGCATCGTCTCTATAAATTCCATCCCGGTAATTCTCTCCTGTGTTTTCCGATGGAGTAGCTTGGATGCTATTGATATCGGCCGGCCATCGGCCAAAACCAGGTCGGCCTGGTTTACTTTATGCTGAAACGATTTGTCTTTATAGGCTTCAACGGTCATGTGTGCGTTTGCGAAACAGATATACGAAGCTCTCTTTTGCCCGGCCAGTTCAATAACACGACTCACACTCTCATCAAAGCTGATGTGATGAACGTCCAGGCTCATTATGTTCATTCTCTCAGTCATAGTTGGCTATCGCATTTTCATATATCTTTAATATAGCACGGTAATGTATTTCCGGATGATATTTTTCAAGATAGGTTTGTCGTGCATTATTATATAGCATTTTACCATTCGCTGTCTCCCTCAAAAATATTTCAATCTTTTTCTCCAGGTCAACAGCATCTCCTGCGGTAAAATGAAAACCGTTGTGTCCGTCGGTGATCGATTCGCACAAAACCCCCAGACGGGAAGCGATTACGGGTGTCCCCGAAGCAAAAGCTTCAATGACCGTCAAAGGAGTTCCTTCGTACCAAATTGATGGACAGATAAATGCCCTGCACCGCTTCATATAGTCTTTCACCTGCTGCGTATCCAAATGACCCATGAAAGATATGTTAGGATAATGCTTGAATTCTTGCTCCAAAAGTTTTTTTTCCGGCCCATCGCCAACGATCTTGATCTTTTGATCTGGCATATTGGCAAATGCCCGTGTAAGTATATGAGCACCTTTCTCCCTGGTTATTCTTCCTGCAAAAAGAAAAAACTCTTCACGCTGTTCGTGTCCGTCCCCCGGATCGGCAACAAAGTTCGGCTTTGTGATTATTTTTTCCGGGGGAAGACGCAGTGAAGAATAAAGAAATTTGGACCTTGAAAATTCATTCAGGGTTATATAAGCTGTCACTTTATTTTTCCATGTGCCAATAACTTTATGGAGACCTGTTATGGTCGTTACCAATCCTGATTCGATAGCCGAATCCCGATAGCATTTATACCGGATCCCCGAGGTTGGAAATTTTTTATTAACACAAAGCTCACAAGGTTTGCTGTCTCGTAATAATAAGGCATTGGCGCAGATCAAGCGGTAATTATGAAGTGTCATCACTACCGGGACTTTGTATCGACTGGCAACATAAATTACCGAAGGAGATGCAATAAAAAACATGTTATGAATGTGAATGATGTCCGGATCAAATTCCTTGATGGTGCCCGCAACCTTGCGGACCGATGAAAAATTATAAATGGAACTGAACGCGGCCTTGACTCTTGCACCAAATCCCCGGATCGGGTTATTGTCAAAGAAAATCGTTTTTACTTCGTGGCCTTTGTCAGCAAGAACAGAAGTTTCTGACTCAACGGCCATGTCCTCTCCGCCATATCGTTTATACCTGTTATGGATAAATAGGATTCTCACTGGCGGCATCACTTTGGTTTCTGGCTGCATATCACACCAAACCCGGAACTCCATAACCCTGACCATAGGAACCTCGCAGTATTGATATAGCTGTCTGCAATGAATAGGATGACATAGTCCATGGAAGACATCCGGATTATAGGTTACCGTTTAATAATCGCATTTCCGCAATTGTTCGTTGCCTTTCCCAATTACCGGCTAAAGGTAGGGGCAAATCGATAAGAAACTATTTTTCAGAAGAAGACTCCAGGATCGCCAGTAAGGCTTGCATCATAAGATAGTATTGCCCGGATTTTCCATGCTCCGTTTCACAATTTACGTATCGCATGTTTTTCTTGCCGCAGTAAACACTTAGTGAACCGTCTTCCGTGCAGTTCTTATTATCCTGGAGAATTGTGTTAAAGCCTTTATCAGCAAGTTTTTGGTACAATGAGTTATCAGTGGTCAGGAAAAAATCATCAGCATCCTGTTCGGGGTTAATTGAAACAGCCTTACTATCAGCCGCCCTTTTGTTACCGGCAGTATATTCAACAGCGGAAAAAAGTCCGGGTGTGTTATTATGAAGCGCAATGATGCATCCGGTTTGAACAGGTATTAGTTCGAGGATACGTTCACCCAGTTTCGAAGCTTCATCTATGGCCTTGCCAGACGTGCGCCCCAGTTGCTCAAGCGATTTTCTTATTCCCTCTTTTGAAAAGATCCGGTTCGGATCAACCTTGTAAATGAACTGTCCCAGGCGAAAACGGATATTTCTTTGTGCATTGTTCTCTATTTCGAGCAGCGTCCCGCCATATTCCTCCAAAATTCTTTTAGCTGCATTTACCGAGGTCATTTCGTCATCGTGAAGATTGATAAAAACAATACCAGCTTTTTCCCCGTATTGCTGTATTCTTATCGGGATTGTATTTTCAGCCAGTTTGTAAAAGATCGTCTTTTCGGTAACCTGGATGGTTGGTTCGATCGGCTCGCTAGATGCTATACTTTCCTGCGTGTAAGGAAAAAGGCAAGCAAAAAGGAACAACGTGGGATAAAATAACGGCTTCATGGTGGACGAGGCTTAAAGATAACAAACGGCAATTAATCCGGGGTAGAACGTTTATACTAGTTCATCTTTCATTCGCTGCATCACATCCTTTTCTATCATCTTCTGAGCTAAGGCGATCATGTTTTTGAACGATTTGGCTTGCGAGATGCCGTGACCAATCACGACAGGCTTGGTCACCCCCAAAACAGGAGTGCCACCGTAATTCTCGAAATTGAAGCGATCGAAATATTCGTGGCGGATCTGTTTACGTTGCGTAATATCATAAAGAGATTCGGCAAGTTTTAAAATGATATTCCCGGTAAATCCTTCGCAAACCATTACATCGGCCTTATCAATGAAAACATCACGGCCTTCCACGTTGCCGATAAAGTTGATGTGCCCGTTTTCTTTGAGCAGGGGATAGGTAGCCTGGCAAAGTAAATTGCCCTTACCTTCTTCTTCACCCACATTCATTAGCCCGACGCGGGGATTGTCAATACCAAGGATAGTCTGGGCAAAAACAGAACCCATCACGGCAAACTGGTTTAAGTGTTCTGGTTTACAATCAGCATTTAAACCAACATCAAGCAGCAAACCGGTACCGCCATTTTCTTTTGGTATAATGGTCGGAATAGTTGGTCTCAATACTCCTTCCAACGCTTTTATGCTGAATAAGGCACCCACAAGCATGGCACCGGTATTGCCGGCGCTGATAAAGGCATCTATTTTTCCGGAGGCCAAAAGATGAAAGCCGATGGCGATAGTAGATTGCGGCTTTTCTTTTAATGCCTTGGTGGGGAGGTCATGCATATCGATCACCTGGTCCGCATGAACGATCCTAATCTTGTCATCAGGGATATTGTATTCCTTAACCAGGATCCTGAGCCGGGATTCATCGCCAATCAGAACCAAAGATGCCGGGGTGTGTCCGTCCTGCAAGTATGCTGAGGTACCTTTTATTGCTTCTAAAGGTGCAAAATCACCACCCATCATGTCCAATCCGATTGTCATAACTTGTACAAAGTAAAAGTTCCAAACTGCAAGTTCCAAATCGCAAATAAAAATCCAAAAACACCCCGACAATTAACGGGAACAAATCTCAAAATCAGTTAAAAAAATAAAATTCCAAATACCATGGGACTATTCCCGACTGGAATTTGGAACTTGTTTCCCGATAGCTATCGGGATTGGAATTTAAGAAGTTTATTTCTTTACAGGCGCTTTCTCGCTTACAAGCTTGCCCTTGTAATAAAGTTTGCCTTCGCTTACATGTGCACGATGTCTTACATGTGTTTCACCTGTAGTGCCATCAGTGCTTAAAGTAGCTTCAACAGCCTTATAATGCGTTCTTCTTTTTGCGCTTCTTTGCTGACTATGTCTGCGTTTCGGATTTGGCATGTCTCAATTATTAATTTCCTTAAAATGTATTTACTTAAATAATTATTAATTCAGTTATCTTCTAAATTCCTGAACTTCTCCAACCCCTTCCAGATCGGGTTTTGCTTCAGTTCTTTTTCTTCTGGCTCCAGCTTTTTCAGTACATCCAGGGCTGCCGGGTTGCAATGGGGTCCGTCCATCTTTTCATAGCTGCATGTTTTATGCATGGGGATGCTAAGATTGATGAACTCGTAGATCCAGTTGGCCACATCAATATGGCTTTCACCGCGGCTGATGTAATAAACGTCGGGATCTTCTTCCTGTTCATTTAGCAATTCCGGTTCTTCCACCATTTTTACGGTGATGTTGAACTCATCCCATAATTGCAGGGGCAGAAAGTTATTACACCGGTCGCAAACTACTTCGAGCGTACCGCCTACCTCAAATTTCAAAAGCATAAAACTGCTATTCTTCTCCAGGTGTAATTTTACCTCGGCTTTGCAATTGCGAAAATCCTGTTGCTGGAAAGGCTCAAAGAACTTGTCGGTAATTTCATAAGTGTACTTATGAACTCCGGGTTTCAGCCCCACAAACGCTATCTCAAATTCCCGGCGAGTGCTCATGGCTAAAAGTTTTTATCCTGTTAACTTTTCGTCAGGATGGGGCGCAAAGGTAGCGGATAATTCCTTAAGTTTTAATCCGTTTTTGAATTATTTTTAGCCTGTTCAAGAGTTGATTGCGCGGTATCTAAGATCATTAAAATTAACTGCTTGCAAAAATTTCTGACAAGACTTTTTGGTGGCACTATGCGGGCGTGGAGCTGGTTACTGCTGATCCTCTCCGCCCTGGTCATAAAGTTTGCCTCTACGCAGCCGCTTTGGGTCGAAGAAAATTTTTCTAATGGCCTTTACCCGGCTATCTCTAAAATTCAGCGCAGTGTGTTCGGATGGATACCTTTTAGCATAGGTGACTTTTTTTACGCGTTTCTTGGCATTATCATAATTTTTAAAACAGTGCAGTTTGTAAAGTACCTTATTAAGAAGGAGATCAATCGCCAATATTTACTGAACGGGCTAAAACAGGTGATCTTCTTTTTTCTTTTTGTATATGTGTTTTTTTACGGGCTTTGGGGTTTGAATTACAGTCGAAAAGGCATTTCATATCAACTTAATCTTGATGTAAGAACTTATTCTGTTTCCGAGATTGATACACTTACTGATCTGCTACAGCAGAAGTTGAATTTTTATGCGTCGACCATTGATCTAAAACAGCGGGACAGTTTTAATAAGAAGCGAACGTTGTTTGAAAAGGCAACGGAAGCATACCTCTACGCGGATGACACCCACTCTTTTCTCCGGTATGACCCTCAATCCATGAAGCCTTCAATCTACAGTTACCTTGGAAATTATTTTGGCTTCCAGGGGTATTATAATCCGTTTTCTGGTGAAGGGCAGGTAAATACCACCATTCCAAGATTTCTTGAGCCCTTTGTAAGTGCACATGAGGTAGCCCACCAGCTTGGTTATGCAAAAGAGAACGAGGCCAACTTTGTAGCGTTCCTGGCCTGCAAATCCTATCCGAATAATACTTATCGCTACTCAATGTATTTTGATATGTATCTATATGCTATTACCGAGTTGGATAGAAGAGACTCAATCCTGGCAAAAGCACACCGGGACAGATTACATCCCCAGGCAAAACAAGATATAGATGAATACCGGAACTTTTTAAGAAAATACCGAAACCAGGTGGAGCCGGTTATCAGTTGGATCTATGATGGCTACCTGCAGGCAAACGATCAGCCAGAAGGCAAAAAAACTTACAATATGGTCATCGCGTATTTGGTTGCCTATTATAAGAAGTTTGGAAAAGAAGCTATTTGAGTTGTTAGTCAATAGTCGATAGTCGTTAGTCGAACTAATGACTATTGACTAGCCACTATCGACTAAAAAATGTTCTTCCACATCATACTCTCGATCGGTTTATCCGGCTGACCCCGGTACTTGGCATTTTTCTTTTGGTTGTATGATATTTCGATTTCTCCTTCAACAGGAAAATAAATAAGCTGACCGACAGGCATTCCTTTATAAACTTTTACCGGTTGTTTTACGGAGATCTCCAACGTCCAGTGCCCGCAAAAACCAACATCGCCTTTGCCAGCGGTTGCATGTATGTCAATGCCCAATCGACCAGTTGAAGATTTACCTTCAAGAAACGGTACATGCGCATGTGTCTCGGTATATTCTTCGGTTACACCCAGATAAAAAATATGCGGATATAACACAAAGCCTTCTCCAGGAATTTCAAAGTAATCGATCTTATTATG
>DASTIZ010000097.1:0-9254 GCA_035717045.1 Chitinophagaceae bacterium | reverse complement strand
GACATCGGATGGTGGGTTTTTGCTGTTGCTGGATTGGTGGCTTTATTCATTGCATTGATCACTGTGAGTTTCCAGGCGATTAAAACAGCGATTGCAAACCCTGTGAAATCATTACGAACTGAGTAATCAACGACCAATAATTAATAATTATTAATTAATAATTATTAAAAACAAACATTATGATAAGAAATTATTTCAAGATAGCCTGGAGAAACTTAGTGAAAAGCAAAGGTTATAGTGCAATTAATATTGGTGGACTTGCCGTAGGTATGGCTGTTGCCATGATGTTAGGTCTTTGGGTACATGATGAGCTTACATTTAACAAGTATCATAAGAACTACGATCGGATTGCACAGGTAATGCAACATGCAAACTTTAATGGCAAAATAGAAACACAGGTTGCCAATCCCGGATTAATGGGGCCTGAGTTGCGAAATAAGTTTGGAAGCGATTTTAAATATGTTGTACAATCATCATGGACGGGCAGTCATTTACTTACCATTGGAGACAAGCAGATTACCAGGGTGGGTAACTTTTTTGAGCCGGATGGACCTGAAATGCTTTCCCTTAAAATGCTTAAGGGAACAAGAACGGGCTTGAAAGATCCGTACTCTATTTTGCTTTCTGCATCCACTGCGCAGGCCATCTTTGGAAATGAGGACCCCATCAATAAAACAATAAAATTTGACAGGAACTACGACGTAAAGGTTACCGGAGTTTATGAAGATCTTCCTGATAATACTTCGTTCAGGGAAATTAAGGTCATGATGCCGTGGGCGCTGTGGGAAATACAAAATCCATGGTCAAGGCAAATGGATGAGCCATGGGGCAGTAACTTTTCTCAGACATTTGTCCAGGTAGCAGACAATGCAGATATGGAAAAGGTTTCTGCAAAGATCAAGAATACAAAATTGAATAACGTAGGTAAGGATGAAGCAAAATATGAATGGGTTGTTTTTTTGCATCCCATGCGTAAATGGAACCTGTATCATGAGTTTAAGAACGGCGTGAATATAGGCGGCAATATCCGGTATGTACGGATGTTTGGTATCATTGGAATTTTTGTGTTAATGCTTGCCTGCATCAACTTTATGAATTTGGCAACCGCAAGAAGTGAGAAGCGTGCAAAAGAAGTAGGCATCCGCAAAACGGTCGGCTCATTGCGTTGGCAATTGATAAGACAATTCTTTGCTGAATCTTATCTCGTTGTTTTGCTATCGTTTGTTTTATGTCTGGTATTGGTGGTTTTGTTATTGCCAATGTTTAATGAAGTAGCGTCAAAAAAAATTGAGATGCCATGGCAAAAACCCGTTTTCTGGTTATTTAGCATTGGCTTTATTGCGATCACAGGTTTGCTCTCAGGAAGCTATCCTGCATTTTATCTTTCTTCATTCCATCCACTAAAAGTATTGAAAGGAACGTTTCGTGTCGGAAAGTTTGCAGCAATTCCCCGGAAAGTTTTGGTTGTTACCCAGTTTACCGTTTCAGTAGCACTGATCATAGGAACAATAATTGTATACCAGCAAATCCAGCATGCAAAGAACCGGCCGATCGGTTATTCAAAGAATGGATTGATCAATCTTAGCATGCAAAAAGAAATAAGAGACCACTATGATGCAATAAGAGCTGAATTAAAAAACTCAGGAGCTATCGAAGAGATGGCGGCATCGAATAGCCCTTTAACACAGATATGGAATACAAATGGCGGTTTTGACTGGGAAGGCAAGGATCCTAACATGGCAGTTGATTTTCCTAATAACGTTGTGTCCTACGAATTTGGCAAAACCGTGCAATGGAAAATAATAGAAGGCCGGGATTTCTCAAGAGATTTTGCAACAGATTCTACGGCATTTATTGTTAATGAATCGGCCGCTGAATTCTTTGGGTTTAAGAATCCTGTTGGTACCGTGTTGAAGTGGAATGATAGACCATTTACTATCATTGGTATTGTTAACGATATTATGCAGGAATCTCCTTTTTACCCGGTTCGACCTACCTTATATCACACGAATACTTTTGATAATATGTATAACCTCATATTGAAACTGAACCCACGGCAAAATGTCCGGCAATCGCTAAGCAAGATTGAACAGGTTTGGAAGAAATATGTACCAAGTGTTCCGTTTGATTACAAATTTGTGGATGAAGAATTTGGAAACAAGTTCAGTGCCGAGGAACGCATCGGTAAACTGGCTTCTTATTTTGCTGTTCTTGCCATTTTTATTTCTTGTTTAGGTCTGTTTGGCATGGCAAGCTTTGTTGCCGAACAAAGAACCAAAGAGATTGGTGTAAGGAAAGTATTGGGTGCAAGTGTGGCAAACCTTTGGCGATTGCTTTCAAAGGAATTTATGTTGTTGGTATTGCTTTCGTGTTTTATTGCCGCCCCGCTTGCTTATTACTATTTAGATGATTGGTTAACGAATTATGATTACAGGATCGAGATACGCTGGCCTGTGTTTGTATTGGCGGCCGTAGCTGCATTGGTAATCACTTTGATCACGGTGAGTTTCCAGGCAATAAAGGCTGCAGTATCTAGCCCGATTAAATCTCTTAGAACCGAATAGATGTCATCAATAATTATTAATTACTAATTATTATGATCAGAAATTATTTAAAAACGGCGTTTCGCAACCTTGGTAAAAACAAACTCTACTCAGGCATCAATATTATTGGACTGACAGCGGGGTTAGCCGCCTGTTTATTGATTGGTGTATTTATTACTCATGAGCTGAGCTATGACAAGTTTAATCGTAATGCCGACAGGATCGCACGGGTCACCATGGAGTATGGCAGCGCCGGAACGGTGAATAAAACCGCAACTACAGGCACCAAGGTTGGACCTCAATTCAAAAGAGCTTTTCCGGCTGTGGAGGAATATGCAAGAACATTTTTGAGCCATGGCATTATCAAATATGGGGATAAGATATTTGATGAGCAGCGAATCCTTTTTGCCGATGACCCCTTTTTCAAAATATTTTCTTTTAAATTAATTGATGGGGATGCTTCGACTGTTCTCAATGCGCCAAACAAGATCGTTTTGACCCGGTCGATGGCAAGAAAATATTTTGGGGAGGAGACCGCCGTCAATAAAACCATAACAGGGTTTGGAAAAGAGATGACCGTTTCCGGTGTCTGTGAAGACGCGCCCCAGAACTCGCAGATCCGGTTCGATTTTGTTACACAGTTTCTAAATCTGAGTAACAGTGTAAAAATTGAAAAATGGTGGGAAGCAAACTGGATCACTTATTTGTTGGTAAGAGACAAAAAAGATATTTCCCAATTGCAGCAGCAGATCGCTGCATATATGAAAACAAATGAAGTAAGAACTGAAGCGCGACTTGAAGGGAACAACTATCTCACTTTTCATCTCGAGCCTTTACAAACGGTACACTTGAAATCGTCATTGGCAGGTTTTGAACCCAATGGCAATATCTATCATATCTATATGTTTGCAGTTATTGCATTGCTGATCCTCATCATCGCGTCAACAAACTATACCAATCTCGCAACTGCACAATCAACAGGCCGGGGCAACGAAATTGGAATGAGAAAAGTTTTGGGTGCTTCAAAGAAACAGGTGTTCTTCCAGTTTATTGGTGAATCAACCGTTATTACTTTTCTGTCTGCAGGACTTGCCCTGGCGGTGAGTATTTTATTAATTCCTTATTTTAATAATGTCACTGGTAAAGAGTTTACTTCAGACGTATTGCTGCAACCGCTACCGATTATTTCCCTGGTTTCATTTGCTTTAGTGGTGAGTTTTCTCGCTGGTTTTTATCCTGCAATGATATTGTCAGGAACAAAAGTGATCGGAATCCTGAAAAAAGGATTTCGTATAACCGGCGGTAGTGGAACGCTTCGTAAATCATTAATTGTAATTCAATTCAGCATTTCTGTTTTTCTCATTATCTACACTGCTATCATATTACAGCAAATGCATTTTATGCAAACCAAGAATCTTGGGTATGATAAAGACCATGTTGTTGTGCTGCCTATCGGTGGAAAAATGAGCAGGGATTTTCAAAATATCAAAGACGCGTTAACCCGGGTTACAGGAGTAGAGGCAGTAACGGCGGCTTATGAAACTCCGGAATTTGTGGAATGGGGTGACGGGATAATGGTTACAGATGAAAAGGGTAAGAGAGAGATCTCCTTAAATGCCATGCCCGTTGATCTTGACTTTGCAAAAACGCTGAAGATGCAAATAGTCGCGGGCAGGGATTTCCAGGAATCCGATTTTGCAATAATGGATACATCGAACAGGTATGAGAATTTCCGGCAGCCATATATTATAAATGAGTCATTGGCGAGTAAGATCGGGTGGACTGCAGAGCAGGCTATTGGAAAGACAATTGAAAAAGGTTATCCCGGTCCCGTGGTGGGTGTAGTAAAGGATTTTAACTTCAGCAGTCTTCGCGAACCGATCGGGCCGCTCCTGGTATTTCTTGGTCGTGAGTATTCACGCTCCTTTATGGTACGAATTAATGGGAGGGATATACAACCCACTTTGGGAAGACTTGAAATGATGTGGAAGCAGCGTATTCCGGATCGTCCATTCACGTATCATTTTCTCGATGAGGATTATAATAAATTATATGTTGGCGAACAGAGGTCTTCGTCATTGTTTACGGTCGCAGCTACGCTTGCCATATTGCTGGCATGTTTAGGCTTGTTTGGGTTGGCGGCCTTTTCCACAGTTCAGCGAACCAAAGAAATAGGAATTCGTCGGGTATTGGGCGCAAATATCCCGGACATCACTATGTTGATCGCAAAGAATTTCTTGCTGATGATCGGTATTGCAATCATTATCGCTATTCCGTTGGCATGGTACGCAGGAAACCGGTGGTTGCAGGATTTTGCGTTCAGAATTCCGATCCAGGGTTGGGTATTTGTCGGGGCAGCCGCTGCGACGATATCGATAGCATTAGCAACAATCGGTTTTCACTCCGTAAGATCAGCATTGATGAACCCGGTAAAATCATTACGAAGCGAATAAAGCATATTTAATACAAAGTCGTTGCGAACAGAATAAACCCGGATTTAAGGATGTGAAAGGATTTGGATGAAAATTGGATAAAACAATAAAAGCATGACGCGTGATTGATGATTAGGATTGCGACGCATAAATGAGCAATTGTGCGGCGAAGCAGCAACATTGAAAGAAGGCACGGTAAATAGAGTACTCAACTTCAAAACATAAAATCAAGATACCCCAATGTTTAAAAACTATTTTAAAACCGCGTTCAGGAGTTTGATCCGTAACAGGAACTATACTATTATCAATATCGCCGGATTGGCTGTTGGCGTTGCCATTTGTATCCTGATCTTTATCATTATCCAATTTCAAACAAGCTTTGATAATTTTCACGCAAAGAAAGATCGCATCTACCGTGTGCTGACCGAATATCATCCTTCAGATGGATCAACTATCTCTTATGCGAAAAACGTTCCTTTTCCTATGCCCACGGGATTGAAAACGACTTTTCCTCAGTTAGAACAAGTAGCTTCAATTTATGCAAGCCATAATGATCAGTTACAGGTACTTGACGTTAATGGAACCCCTGTAAAGAATTTTAAAGAGCCGAGCGGCGTATTTTATACAGAGCCGTCATTCTTTGAAATATTTGATTTCCCGTTACTCGCTGGTTCCTATTCCTCATTAAAAGATCCGAACAATGTACTGCTTACAAAAGAGATTGCAGAAACATATTTTGGCGACTGGAAAACAGCAATAGGTAGAACTATTAAGTTAACAGGATCCTATCGCATAGGTGCCGGATTGTTCCAGTTCCCCCCAATTGTGCTGAAAGTTTCAGGCATTCTCGCAACCATACCGGCAAATACAGATTTTCAGCTAAAACTCGTGGTTGCTTTCGGAACCGATTTTACAGGAGATAAAGAACACGGATTACAAAACCCCGATTGGAATCAATCAGGACCTGATTTTGGTTGTTATGTTTTATTGCCGCCAAATATTTCTGATGATAATTTTAATCAACAATTAAGAGCGTACGCACAAAAGGTCCAATCTGCCGGCAAGAAGGATAGTTATATTGTACAGCCGTTACCTGCGGTGCATTATGATACACAAACAGGTAATTACAGCAACAAAACAATCAGTCATGAACTGATCAATGTATTGTGGCTGATAGCGGCTTTCATCCTGTTAATTGCCTGCGTAAACTTTATCAACCTTTCCACTGCACAGGCTGTTAACCGGGCCAGGGAGGTTGGCGTAAGAAAAGTTTTGGGAAGCAACAAGTCTCAATTGCAAGCCCAGTTCCTGATCGAAACATTTTTGATAGTTACCGGTGCCGTAATGCTTGCAGCAATTATTACGATTCTTGCATTGCCTTCTGTAAATCATCTCATGGGACTTTCGCTTTCATTTAACATACTTAATGATCCTGCTATAATTTTATTTCTATTGACTGTAACAATTGTTGTAACCGCGCTTGCCGGTTTCTATCCTTCTATTGTTTTATCGCGTTTCAATCCTGTTAACGCTTTAAAGAGTAAGCTCGCAGCAAATACTTCAAGGGGAATTTCATTGAGAAGAGGATTGGTGGTGTTTCAATTCATCATTGCACAGGCACTGATCATTGGAACACTCATCATTGTAAAGCAAATGAATTATTTTATGAATCAGCCGTTGGGATTTGATAAAGATGCCATCGTAAATGTGCCTTACCGCCCGGATAGTACCGGCGGAAAGCTGGCGGGTTATTTACGGCAACAGTTATTAAGTGTTTCCGGCGTACAGGCAGTCAGTTTCAGTTCAAACACCCCCGTCGAAGATGTTGATGAAATGTGGAGCACAATTAAATTTGACCATGCAATCAAGGAAGCCGATTTCAAAGCGATTACCAAATTCGCCGACAACGAATATGTGCCGGCTTATAAACTACAACTGATAGCCGGGAGAAATTTGCACCCTTCTGATCCAACGAGAGAATTCCTGGTGAATGAATCATTCGTGAAAGGTTTAGGGCTCAAAAGGCCGGAAGATGTGTTGAACAAAGAAATCAGCATATGGGATGGTGTAATAAAATGTCCTGTTGTGGGTGTATTGAAGGATTTTAATGACAGGTCTTTTCGCCATGCTGTGGCGCCCTTGCTTATTACCACAAACATCACCATGTACCGCCAGGCTGCCATAAAACTTGCCACGACAAACATGTCTTCTACCATGCAATCCATTAAAAAAATCTGGGAGCAGGCATTTCCCGATTATGTATATGAATACAAGTTTTTGGATGATAAAATTGAAAGCTTTTACAAAAAGGAAAGCCAGTTAGCGCAGTTGTATAAAATTTTTGCAGCCATCGCGATCTTCCTCAGTTGTCTTGGATTATATGGGTTAGCGTCTTTCATGGCAGTGCAAAGAATCAAAGAAGTCGGTATTCGTAAGGTCCTGGGTGCTTCTGCAGGCAGTATCGTTTATTTGTTTTCAAAAGAATTTATCATACTCATTGCAATTGCTTTTACGATTGCTGCACCGGTGGCATGGTATTTCATGCACCAATGGTTGCAGGATTATGTTTATCGCATCAATGTCAGTTGGTGGTTATTTGCTGCAGGCGGACTTGTTGCCATAATTATTGCTCTTGTAACGATAAGCTTCCGGGCAATGAAAGCAGCTTTTGCTAACCCGGTTAAATCATTACGAAGTGACTAGTCAAACATTAATAATTATTAATTAATAATTATTAAAAACAAACTTTATGATAAGAAATTATTTCAAAGTAGCTATGCGCTATCTTTTCAGAAACAAAGGATATACTACCATCAATATTCTTGGTCTGGCTATTGGCATCACATGTTGCATTCTTATCATGCTGTTTGTTCGAAGCGAATGGAGTTATGATAAATTTCATAGTAAATCCGACAGGATATATCGCGCCTGGGTGTTGGAAAATTATGATGACCAGGATGATATTATTGACATTGTCACTCCCTTACCACTGGCCGGTGCACTGCAATCCAGTTTCGCAGAGGTTGAAACCACATGCCGGGTTTTTAATGTAAATACACTGGTTAAAATAGGCGATCAGTCATTCAGTGAAGACATGAGAATGGTTGATTCAAGCTTTTTTCGGATGTTTGATTTTGATCTCGTGGTAGGAAGCCGGGAAAATCCTTTTCCTACAAGCAACTCCATCATTCTTACGGAGAACACAGCCAAGAAATATTTTGGAAAACAGAATCCTATTGGAAAGAATATTGAACTGCAATTGGCCAATGAAAGAGTAATGTTCTCAGTATCGGGTATTGCCAGGTCTGCACCCGAAGAATCAAGCGTAAAGTATAATGCGCTGATCTCTTTCTCCAATGGAAGATATCTTTTTAGTCCAAGAGCAATGAGAGCCTGGTTTAGTGTCAATCCTGAAACCTATGTGCTGCTTCGTAAAGATGCTGACCCGGAAAAATTGGAGAAGAAATTCCCTTCCATGGTGAAACAAAATTTGGGAGAAAATTATAGAGAAGGTGGGTATATCGTAAGCCTGCAACCTATAACAAAAATTCATCTTGACACCAGTCTGCCTGCCGGCATTGAGCCTATCAGCAATCCGAAGTATTCATACATACTTTTAACGATTGGAATACTTATTCTTCTTGTTGCTTGCATCAATTTTATTACGCTCTCAGTTGGCAGGTCCGCAACAAGAGCTATGGAAGTCGGTGTGAGAAAAGTACTGGGTGCGGAACGTCGGCAGCTCATCCGGCAATTTTGGGGCGAAGCGATCCTGCTTACAATTATTTCGGTAATTATCGGAATGGGTTTGTCGGTATTGTTTGTACATCCTTTTAACCAGATCATAAATCGGCAACTTGCGTTCCATTTCGACCTGGTTTTTGTCGGCTATTGTTTTCTTATCATTATACTTATTGGGTTAATAGCAGGAATTTATCCGGCAATTATTCTTTCCGGTTTCCGGCCGGTTGAAATTCTGAAAGGAAAGCTGAAGTTCGGAAATAAAACAGGTTTCTTTCGAAAGAGCCTTATTACCGGGCAGTTTGTCACCTCTATTGCGATGATCGTTTGCACGATTGTGATCGGGGGACAATTGGATTACCTGCGCAACAAAGACCTTGGATACACAAAGGAAGAGGTGGTTATCGTTCCCACGAATAAACCGAGGTTAGAAGGTATGGTGATCGCAGAGTTGTACCGAAATGAATTATTGAAGCAACCGCAGGTCATTGGCGCTTCCGTATCGCTGATGAGTTTTTCGGAAACACCATGGATCAAC
>DASTIZ010000096.1:0-3341 GCA_035717045.1 Chitinophagaceae bacterium | reverse complement strand
TCCTCCACGGTCCGGCAGAATGGAATCATTATTTTTACATTTATCAAACCCATTTCTTCTCTCACTTTTTTGATGGCTTCACATTCGAGCCGAAATCCATCTCTATACAAGTCGTGGTAATATCTTGAGGCGCCACGGAAGCCAAGCATTGGATTTTCCTCCTTTGGTTCAAAGTCCTTTCCCCCGATGAGGTTTGCGTATTCATTTGTTTTAAAATCGCTCATCCGGACAATCACATCTTTTGGATAGAATGCAGCAGCGATGGTAGCGATTCCTTGTGCCAGTTTATCAACAAAATATTTTTCTTTATCGGGATAATGATGTGTCAGTTTTTCAATCTGATCTTTTATTCCCGGATCTTTCAATTCATTGAATTTTACCAGTGCCATGGGGTGTACCTGGATAAAATGGTTGATAATAAACTCTATTCTCATCAACCCGATCCCATCATTAGGATAAAATGAATATTTAAAAGCTTTATCCGGATCCCCGACGATCAGCATAACTTCAGTTGTTTCCGGTTTTCTTATTGAACTGAAATCAAGTTCGGTTTCAGTGTATCTCAATTTACCGTTATAAATAACGCCAGCCTTTCCTTCAGCACAGGAAACTGTTATCATCTGTCCATCCTTAATTCTTTCTGTTGCATTGTTACAGCCTACGACAGCAGGCACACCTAATTCTCTCGCCACGATCGCTGCATGACTTGTCCTTCCTCCTTTATCGGTGACAATTGCGGATGCTTTTTTTAACACCGGGTCCCAATCAGGACTTGTAATCCCGGTAACGACAATTTCGCCTGCAGATAATTTATCGGCTTCTTTCGGTGATTGCAGGATTTTTGCGATACCAGAAGCTATCCTTGTTCCAATAGCATTGCCTTCCGCTATTACTTCTGCCTTTTCAAGTAATTTAAATTCTTTAATGATAAAAGGATTTCTTCGGGAATGAACCGTTTCTGGCCTCGCCTGGATGATAAATATTTCATTGGTAACTCCGTCTTTTGCCCACTCAATATCCATTGGCCTTGAATAATGCTCTTCGATAGCCAGTGTCCATGTAGCCAATTGTATTATCTCGTTATCATCCAATACGAATTGTTCTCGTTTTTTAACCGGCGTTTCAATATTAATAACAGGAGAAATGTTTTTCTCCGGTGCATAGACCATCGTCTTGTTCTTATCCCCCAGTCTTTTTTGAATGATAGCATTTTTATTTTGCCTTAATGTTGGTTTAAATATGAAAAACTCATCCGGAGTTACCGTTCCTTGCACAATGTTTTCACCTAATCCCCATACCCCGCTCAGATGGATAACATCACGAAATCCTGACTCCGGTTCCAATGTGAATCCAACCCCGGCACAAGCAAGATCTGCACGGACCATCTTTTGTACGCCAACGGACAACAAAACCTGCTCGTGCTTAAATCCGTTGTCTTCGCGATATTTAATAGCCCTGTCGGTATAAAGAGATGCAAAACATTTTTGCACAGCAGCGATCAACGCTTGCTCACCTTTGATATTAAGATAAGAGTCGTGTTGTCCAGCAAAACTCGCGTGGGGAAGGTCTTCAGCGGTTGCGCTGCTGCGAACTGCTACTTCGAAATAATTTTCACCACATAATTTCTTGTATGCATTTATGATCGACTTCTCAAGATCAGATGGTATTTGTGCTGACAACAGAAGCTGTCTTGCCTGCGAACCGATAGATTTAAGATTGGAGTAGTCTTTCCTTTCCAATCGTTGCATTAATTCCTGCAGAGGCTTTTCAAGATTACTATGCGTGATAAAATAGGAAAAGGCGGAAGCCGTGATAGCAAACCCATCGGGTATCTTAATGCCTTTGCCCGAAAGTTGATTGAACATTTCACCAAGAGAAGAGTTCTTTCCTCCAACATTTGCGACATCTTTAAGGCCGACCTCCCGGAACGTTTTGATATGGTCTGCCATAGCAGTTTATTTGGTATAAAGTTCCTTGTTTACCGCGTCGAAATCCGTGATAGCTATCACATGCGGCGGTGATGTACATCAATTAAATACTATCGCTTCAAAGAAGCAGTTCTGGAAAGAATAAACGTATTTAACAACAATATGAGCGACCCTGCAACTAAAAACCAATCCAGGTTTACTCCGAGATAAAAGACGCCAAAAAAACCATAAAATATGCCCGCCGCAACAACCGTCAACGACCAGGTGACAGATCCAAATCCTCTGTATAAGAGTGCAAAGCCTGTCAGAACGCATAATGTAGGGCAGGGTACCAATCCGGTTGGTGCGGCATAAGCAAATTCGAGAAAAGAATCTGTCTGGAAGAATTCCGGATAAATGAGTCCGAATATGATCAGTGACAACCCGGTGATATCAGGCCAAGATCTGTCGCCACGGATTAAACCGTTACCAGTCCCTAATGTTGTATAGATTGACATGATCACCAGGAAAGCAAAAATTGCTGCATTGAAAACATTATTTTCTATCCCCGCAAACACGCTGACTGACAGGAATAAGGTGCTTAATAAAAGTATCATTAGCCTGTTTCGGGGCTTCCATCCCGCAAAAAGGGCGGCTATGAGCATAAGTATGATAATATGCCAGGCTATTGCAATATCGCTGTATTCATTAGCCAATGATGTGAGTCCCGCCAGGATTTCTTCTCTTGTTGGCATTAACTAATTTTCGTAAATAAAAGATCCATGAAAAGCTCCCAAAAAAAACATAACAAATTTTACAAATTAGACACAACAATTTCTCTGACAGCTATCACCAGAGTATCTGAGTGTTATCATTCAGACCAGGTTCGGCACCTCAGTAAGTTTGACAAAATATAATTTTTATGAAAAAGATACTGCTTGTCTTCGACGGAACAAACTTCTCCAATGGCGCATTTGAATTTGTCCGCAGGCTAAATGAAAAAAACAAGATTTTGGTTATTGGTGTCTTTGTACCCCAGGTTAACTATGCCAATATGTGGAGCTATGCGGGCACTGCGGGCACTGTGGGCACCCCGGGTTCTATTCCGCTAATAGAAGATGACGAAGCCGAACAAATAGGAAAGAATATAGAACGTTTTCAACAACTGTGTGAAAATAACCATATTGAATTCAGGATCCATAAAGACTATTATGACTTTGCATTACCCGAATTGAAAGAAGAAACAAGATTTGCTGACGTCGTCGTTCTTGGAAGCGAAAGTTTTTATGCAAATATTGGAACTGGCGAGCCAAATGATTACTTAAAAATGGCCTTGCATGATGTGGAATGTCCTGTTGTCATCGTTCCTGAAAAATTCAGCTTTCCCGAAAACAACATTCTATCTTATGATGGAAGCGAGTCATCTGTTTATGC
>DASTIZ010000095.1:0-9464 GCA_035717045.1 Chitinophagaceae bacterium | reverse complement strand
GTTTTTAAATCGCCGCCCACGGACGGATCATCAAAAAATTATTTTTGGCCTTGCAACATCGCGGTTGCATTGTTTTTTGTCGTGTCCTGCGGAGGTCTGTACCCCGGTGCTTTTTCAGGAAAAGCCAGGTAAAACTTTGGTGTTTGCTTGGCCATCCACAGATCAAACTCCGCTTGCGTTTCCACAATAATAGTTCCCCTCATTTTATAATGCCCTTGTCCGCACATCTGGTCGCACGAGATCTCGTACACAAATTCAGGATCGTTGTTCTCCGCTTTCATTTGCGCCGTGGTTTTGGTTGGTGTAAACCACATAGTGGTTGGCGTTCCCGGCACAGCATCCATCTTCAGGCGAAAATGAGCAAGCCCCACGTCATGGATCACGTCCTTTGCGTTGATGATAAGCCTGACGGGTTTGTTTACTACAAGATGCATCGGATCCCCGGGTGGTATGTAAATATCATCTTTGTTTGTAGAGTCTTCCCATAATTGTCCCAAGGGATTATTGGCTCCTTCATCGATCTGACGATAATATTTTTTTCCAAGTTTTCCATCTCTGCCCGGATACCGGAACTCCCATTTGAACTGGCTGCCGGTAACCTCAACTTCCATGGCATTTGCCGGAGCAGCCCCGGTAATACCAAACCAATAATAAAGACCAAACCCAACCATGATCGTTAACGCTATCGCCGGTACAGCAGTCCAGATAACCTCCAGCTTATTATTATGCGGATAATAGTAGGCTTTTCTATCATCGGACTCCTGGTATTTATAAGCAAACCAAAAAAGAACAATTTGAGTTACAAAAAATACAAATCCTGTGATCCAAAGTGTGATCTCCGTCATCCTGTCAATGTATATACCATGATCAGAGGCCGCACTGCCAAACTGCAGGATCTTTCCTCCCAATCTTTCATTACAATAATAAACCCCTATTAAACCCAGAATAAGGAATGCCAACAGCAGGAATGCATTGATGCGATTATTCTGCTTTCTTGATCTTTCTTCTCCCCGCATTACGGCTACATATTCACTTGCCTTGGCTATCTGGAAAGTGATCAAAAAACCAAGTAATAAAATCACTATAATGAAGGTCGTTTCCATATTCTTCGTTATTCTGTTTTTTTCAATTCTTTTTCTTAGTTTAAAAGGTTCAAAAGGTTTAATAGGTTCCAGAGGTTGACTTCTCAAACTTGTTAAACCTCTTCAACTTCTTGAACTTTTCCTATGTATGATGAATCACACTTTCCTTAAAGAACGGATGATTCTTTGGAACCAGCGGATGTTTCGCCAACGTTCTTCCGACGATAAACAATATCAGCCCCACAAATCCAAGACCAATACCCAGGTCATACAGCATCATCGGCACGTGATCAACTGATGTTGCGGGATGGACCATTTGAAAAAAGTCAAGCCAATGCCCAAAAATGATCAACACAGCCATAATGGTGACCGTGGTATAATTTCTTTTTGCTCCTCTTCTCATCAACAATAATAGCGGAGCAATAAAATTGATAATAATGTTCAGGAAGAAAATACCACGATAGGGACCTTCCACCCGCGGTTCGAAATATTTTGTCTCTTCCGGCTGGTTGCTATACCAGATTAGCATGTACTGGCTAAACCAGAGATAACACCAGAACACCGAGAAAGCAAACATGAACTTTCCGAGATCATGCAGGTGTTCTTCATTGGTGTATTCAAGATAACCTTTGTTTTTCAGGTAAATCACAAACAACGCGATCAAGGCTATCCCTGAAACAAATGTGCTTGCAAATGTATACCAGCTGTACATCGTGCTGTACCAGTGTGCGTCGATGCTCATCAGCCATAACCATGGAGTGGTTGACATAACTGTAAGCGCAAACACAAAAAGAAATCCTGCCGCCCATACTGTATTTGTCCACTGGAATCTTTTCCCTTCCTCCACCGTCATCTTACCCGCATCTGTGCTAAGCGACAACTGCCTGATCTTCCAACCCAGGAACGACCATAAACCGATCGTGAGCACAGTCCAGATCGTGAAAAATGTTTTGTTTAAAAAAGGCGATTTGTGTTCTAAAATATGGTCGGCTCTTACTGCATTGTCGTCTGCCCAATGATAAATGGCGTGTTCTCCACCGAAAACAATGGCAAGCAGGATCACGCCGCAGATCACACCGATCACCGGCACACAGGCAGCAATCGCTTCTGATACTCTACGGAAGCTGATATTCCACCCGGCCCAGGCAAGTATCGTAGCGCAGATCATGAACATTGACGCATTCACAAGCAGCAGGAAGAAAACACTGTTCTGTAACAGACTTGACCAAAATCTTGCTTTTTCATGATCATCACCGCTCGCCCCATGAGTAATAAACAGCACGATGATAGAAATAACGCCAACCGCCATCAGTGCATACGACCAAAGTTTATAGCGTTGTGGTATTTCAAATTTTTCCCGAATAGACATCATCAGTTTACTTTTTATTATTCTTCAAAAATCTTTTTTACTTCTTTGCATTTCCAGTAGTGTCAGCCGCTGTTGTGGCAGCAGGCTTAATATTGGCGTTTGCTTGTTTTTCATTTATATAGTGAACGATCATCCACCGTTGTTTTGTTGTAAGCTGAGATGCATAGCTCCCCATGGCATTCTTTCCATAAGTAATCGAATAGAACATCTGGCCATCGGGCATACTTGCAACGAGCGGATCTGTTAGTAAATTCCTCGGCGTCGCGGCAAAGGGACCATTGCCGCCGTTAAATAGAGGCCCGTTACCATCCAATTTATCTCCATGACAAATAGCGCAGTTGACCAGGTATAATCTTGCAGCTTCAAGGTAGTCAACGGCACTCAATGCGGGCAATGGATTGGGGATAGATTTTGAGGCAACATAATTTGTGCTGTCACCCATTTTATCCATGGGCAAATGAAACGACGATACTTCACCTCTGGCAACAGTTCCCGGTACCGGCATCCTGTCATAATAGATCTTTCCTCCGGCTTGTGCAGTATCGCTGGTGAATTTTGATGAATCGAGATCGGCATAAGTCTCAACAGCACGGCTATATGCCATATCCGGCATATAATTATATCCTTCGCTTCGGTTGTTAAACCTGCAACTGCTGAACAAAGTTGCAGAGAACACAACGGCAATGATTCCAAGTTTTTTCATCCTTAACTTTTTTCTTTTATACTACGGCGCCCTCTGGTTTCTTTTCAAAAAATTTTGTTTCCTTATCATATCGTCCCAGCCACCAGCGATCTTCCCTGTAATCGACCTTCACATCGGTAGCCCCGAGACTTTGTAAAAATGATATAGCTTCAGATTCATTTGTCTTATCTGTACAGGCTAATGCCATTAAGAATATGTCGTCCGTTGATCTCAGGTTGAAGTGATCCTTCTTTACAAATGGAGCCAATTGACACAAGTAACAAAAGGTAAGCACCATACCTACTGAAGAAAATAATACCGTTAATTCAAATGTGATCGGTATCCATGCCGGTAATGAGAAAAATGGCTTACCGCCAAAGTTCAATGGCCAGTCATAGGCCAATGCCCATGAAATAAATCCTAATGCAGTCGCAGTCCCGGTAATTGCATAAATAAAACCGGCAGTATGCAAGCTGGTATCACGAAGACCCATGGCTTTATCCAACCCGTGAATAGGGAATGGAGTGTACACATCATGGATCTTATAGCCGGCTTTGCGCACTTTTTTCACGGCAGGAAACAATACTGCTTCGTCATGAAAACTTCCGACCACATATTTTTTTATAGCCATATTATACAGTTCTTAGTTGTTAGTTATTAGCCGGCAGTCACCTTCCAACCATCGACTATTGACTCACTGCTCCCGACTTTCCTCTACGCTCCATGATCATGCGAATGCTCTTCTGCAAACTCTTCCGCCGGTTGCTGCTCCAGATTATCCATTTTACCCTTCTGTACATCACCGCTTCTTTTCAATATATGTTTGATCTCGGCCAATGCAATTACCGGGAAGAACTTTGAGAACAGGAAATAACAGGTAAAGAACAAACCAAATGTTCCCAGGTAAAAGCCGACTTCCCAGATCGTCGGTCTGTAATATATTGACCAAGCAGCGGGAATATACTCACGATACACCGAGGTTACAATGATCACAAAACGCTCAAACCACATACCCACATTGATCAGCACCGACATAAAGAATGTGACCACCAGGTTTCTTCTCAGCTTTCGTATCCAGAAAAACTGTGGAGAGACCACGTTACAAAACATCATGATCCAGTAACTCCATCCTAACGGGCTGTTTACATTTAAGCGGTTTTCTTTGAATGCGAACCATTCATACTCATTCGCGCCATACCAGGCAATGAATAACTCCGTTAAATATGCAATACCAACTATCGAACCCGTCAGCACGATGATCTTATTCATTACATCGATGTGCTCAATTGTTATATATTGTTCTAGTCTCAACACTTTTCTTGAAACAACAAGAAGTGTTTGCACCATGGCAAATCCCGAGAAGATGGCACCTGCAACAAAATACGGTGGGAAGATGGTTGTGTGCCAGCCGGGAACCACTGATGTGGCGAAGTCAAAGGATACTATCGTATGCACCGACAATACAAGCGGTGTACTCAAACCAGCCAGCACCAGTGATAATGCTTCATGGCGCTGCCAGTGTTTTGTACTACCCGTCCAGCCAAATGCAGCAACACCATAAAACAATTTTCTCCATTTCTTTTTGGCGCGGTCACGAAGCGTGGCTACATCAGGCAGCAAACCACTATACCAGAACAAGAGAGAAACGGTAAAGTATGTTGAGATCGCAAAAACATCCCATAACAACGGTGAGTTGAAGTTTACCCATAATGGTCCTCTTGTATTGGGATAAGGCAATACAAAAAAGGCATCCCATACCCGACCCATGTGCCAGATCGGGAATTGTCCGGCACACATCACGGCAAAGATCGTCATGGCTTCAGCTGCGCGGTTCACGCCTGTTCTCCATCCCTGGCGGAATAGCAACAGGATCGCAGAGATCAATGTACCGGCATGACCAATACCGAT
Organism: Chitinophagaceae bacterium; assembly: GCA_035717045.1. Taxonomy (GTDB): domain Bacteria; phylum Bacteroidota; class Bacteroidia; order Chitinophagales; family Chitinophagaceae; genus VBAS01. Next base: position 4,423 of record DASTIZ010000095.1, on the reverse strand, counting down.
CCACCATACGAAATTGGTAATGTCCCAACCCCAGCCAACTGTTTTATTCAAATTCCATTGTCCAACTCCATAGATCACCTCCATTGTTACAGATAAGATTCCAAAACATAAAAACAGCACAGAAACGATAAAGCCTATCCACCATGCCCGTGTTGGGCTTGCTTCAACTGGCCGGCATATATCCTCCGTTACCTGGTGATAGTCTTTACCGCCTTCTATCAACGGCGGTCTTACCTGTGATTCGTACCTGATTAATGCCATATCTTTTAGAAATTACAAATAACAAATTCCAAATTCCAATTCTTCCTGTTGTGTGTCTTTGTCCCAATAATCAGTAATCAATAATTATCGGACTTCCATTAATGTGCGGCCTCTTGCCCATGACTTGCGGCTGCACCATGTTGTTCTATTTCTAGTATCTCGCTGGTGTTCCTGATCTTGGCCAGATAGTTCACATTCGGCAATGTGTGTAACTGTTCGATCACGTAAAACAGGCGATCATCATTTTCGGCTCTTGTCTTAACGATATTGCTTTCTTTGTCTTTTACATTACCAAATACGATAGCATTTGTTGGACAAGCCTGCATACATGCTGTTACTGCCTTACCGTCTGCAAGCGTACTGCCTTCATTTTTCGCTGTCAATTTTGCTTCCTGCAAACGTTGAATACAAAACGTACATTTTTCCATCACACCCCTTGAACGTACGGTTACATCCGGATTCAGGACCATTCTTGTCAGGTCATCATTCATTTGTTCAATAATGGGATCGAGTCTTCCAATAAGCTTATTATCACGGTTATTGGGGAAGCTGTCAGCACCTGTATAATCAGCCCAATTGAATCGGCGAACTTTATAAGGACAGTTGTTGGCGCAATACCTTGTACCAATGCAACGGTTATACGCCATTTGGTTTATTCCTTCTGCATTGTGATTGGTAGCGGCTACCGGGCAAACATTCTCACAGGGAGCATTGTCACAATGCTGGCACAACATCGGCTGGAAAACAACAGCCTTTAGGTTGTCGGGGTTGTTCTTATCACTGACAAAGTAGCGATCGATGCGCAACCAATGCATATCATGATAACGGGCCACTTCACTTTTACCAACAACGGGTACATTATTTTCAGCATGACAGGCAACAATGCAGGCGCCACAGGCAGTGCAGCTATTCATGTCAATACTCATTCCCCATTTCAAACCCGGTTGCGGATGATCAGGATAGATGGTTGATTCTTTCCGGAAGTCACCGGTCTTTGGCGCATAGTCAGCCGCCAGTTCCTCGCGGAATTTTTTGAACTGTTTACGGTCCTTATTAAAGGTAGCTAATGAAGTTTCCTTTACCACCTCAGTTCTGTTCTCATACGAATTATGAACCTGTGATTGCGCAACACGATAATTTCTGCCGGTTTTTGTAATGGTAACATCAGGTGAAAAATAATCTCTCGTTGCCCCGGTTGATGATGAGAAAGGATAAACATTTTTGCCAACCTTTCCCGCTGCCTTGCCGAGCATCTCATGTCTTCCATATCCAACAGCAATTGCAATTGTATTGGGGTCCATACCCGGAATGATCAACACGGGTAATTCAATAGGTTCTTTACCCGGAGCCGAAATGCTTACTATTGGCTTCTCAGGATAATACTCGTAGTTATTGATATGTCGTTCGGAGCCATTGATAAGATCGATGCCAACAATTTCTTTCGCCATTGCCAGGCCCATCAATACATAATTGTCCCAGGCCGCTTTTGTAATGGGATCAGGTAATTCCTGCAGCCATGGATTCGTACTTTGCTTACCTGTGCCAATCGAAACTTTCTGATACAATGCCAGTTCAGCTTTGCCGCCTTTTTTTGCACCCGATATACCGGCCGCTGCTTTTTCAACGCCTGCATGATTAAATGAACCTGCAGCGGTTGTTGAAACAGGTCTTTGAACAGTCGGCACCTGTGCAGTGGATGTAGTAGCATTTTGAACAGTCGCGGGCTTAGTATTCAATGAATCAGGAACGGGCGTTGTGCTTACCACCGGAGTGGAAGAACTTTTTGGATCGATCACACCTTTTTCCAATGCGGTATCAAAAGCATTTTGCGAACCCAGCTTTCCCACCCAATATGTCCTGAAATAAGTTTCGTAATCAGTGTTATTCCCGCCCCACTTTAGTAATGAAGTCTGAAATGCTCTTGTTTTAAATAAAGGATGAATTGTGGGCTGAATAAAACTAATGTATCCTGATTTTGGTTCAGCATCTCCCCAGCTTTCTAAAAAATGATGTGAAGGAATTACATAATCACAAAGCTGTGTTGTTTCATCCAGGTATTCATTGAAAGAGATCTTTGTTTTTACTCTTGCCAAAGCTCTTTCGAATCTCACCGGGTCATGATAATCATATCTTGGATTTGCACCGTAGATCATGATCGCACCAACAGCACCCGATTCCATATCGGTGAGCATCTGGGTGAACTCGGCATCTGTGCCCTGGCGAAAATTCAATGTTGTTGACCAATCGATAGTTGAACCATACGCGCCGATCGCATTGTTGATCGCGTTGACGATTACCTGGACATTCACGTCATTGCTTCCGCTCACTACCAGGGCTGCTCCTCTATTGGCATTCAATGCGGCCGCCGCCGCTACAACACCGGCTTTGGCTTTATCATTCAAAACCGCAGTAGCAGCGTTATTATTTAAGGCAGCTAATAATGCAGTAGCGACTGCACCAGCTTCAGAAGGGCGGTGAGTGAACCGTTCGTCTGCGCTCGCACCCGTCGTGCTTAAGAAACTTTCAAACTGGAGATGCCTGCTCATTTCCGTCGCCCCATCTTTTAGCTTTCTTGTTTGCGCATACTGGCGGGCAAACTCAACCGGATTTAACCATGTACCAAGAAAATCGGCACCAAGACTTACGATCACTTTCGCTTTAGAAAAATCATACGAGGGAATTGCTTTTCTCCCAAAGGTGGCTTCATTTGCCATGAGCATACCATTGAAAGAATCAGCATCGTACTGCACGTGGGTAAGCCCCGGGTATTTTGAAATAATTTCTTTTGTGGTGGGAGAGGTGATCGTGCTGGTAAGCAGGTATGCTTTTGTAACACCAGTCAATGCTGCACTTATCATCCTGTCCAGTTGTTCAAATGTCGGAACCTCTTCAAATTTGTTACCCGCTTTCCTTTTAGGATGCGTGAGGCGATTTGTATCATAAAGATCAAGTACGGATGCCTGTACTCTTGCAGATGTTCCGCCACCTGTATAGGAGCATTCATTATTGCCCTCTATCTTTATTGGACGCCCATCTCTTACTTTAGCCAGAATTGGCAATACATCACCATCCTGGACATACGTGGTGGCATAATATTTTGAAACCCCTGGAATAATATCGGCGGGTTTATTGGCAAACGGAACTGCCTTTCTCACCGGCGTCTTGCAACCGGCGGCAATCGCTGCAGCAGCTGTGCTAAAGCCCAGGTATTTTAAAAAATCACGGCGGGGAGCCTTTGCGTCCAACCATCCCTGCCTGCCGGCAGGCAGGCTTTTCCAATTCTTATCCTCAAACGGAAGCTCATCCTGAAATTCATTCTCTATCCGCTTTGCCAATTCTTCGCTTCCTTTTAACTCCCCGAAACTTTGCCAATATTTATTACTCATACCCAAACCCCGAAAGGGGCTTTTAGTCTCTGAATTTTGCACCTATCATTCTTTAAAGCAGGTTGCTCAATTCAGAAAGATTAAAAAATTATGTTTTTTAACTATGACCCTTCTAAGTTTATTAAAAACTCAACCTAAGTACCCCTTTTCGTCATTGCAATCCCGCCAAGGCGGGAGAAGCAAGGGGGGACAGGGGGCCTTAATAATGACATTTCTGACACTCCAAACCGCCGATATCTTTTACCGTCACGCTATCCATTCTCCCGTTCCTGATATCATCATGGAATTTCTCGTAAATGCTGTAAAATTTATTCCCCGTTGCTCTGCCTGAGCTATCAATTTTATAAAAATCAACCTTTGTCTCGCGATGACAATTGATACACCAGCCCATACTTAATTCTGAGAATTGATAAACCTCATCCATCGCAGTAATCTCACCATGACATGACTGACACTGTACTTTTCCTGCCTTTATATGTTGTGAGTGATTGAAATAAACATGATCAGGCAGGTTATGGATCTTTGTCCATGCAATCGGTGTCGCTTTTGAAGGATCCCATGCATTTGGATTCTTAGGATCAAACCCTGCATATTTATATAATTTCTGGATCTCCGCCGTTCCGTTTACTTCAGTTCCGTCTTCTCTAAAGAGCTTTGGACCCTTTACATACTCATTGATTGATTTATGACAGTTCATACACACATTTACCGATGGAATCGCGGCGTGCCTGCTATCCATTGCTGACCCATGACAATACAAACAGCTGATCTGGTTA
>DASTIZ010000094.1:0-3957 GCA_035717045.1 Chitinophagaceae bacterium | reverse complement strand
ACCATGCCCAAACCCTCTTCGCCCGCGGGCCATATCATCACTATGACTGCGCGCAATGGCATTCAGATCGGCTCTCATTTCCAGCGCTGATAGTTTTTTTGATTTCCTGTAATCGTTTGTGTATTTGAGCAGGTCTTCAGCAAGCCCACTGCGGGAAGAAACAGAGGAAGTAAAAATGACATGGCAGGAGATCAAAAAAACAAGGCGAGAAACAAAGAAAATGGTTTTTGACACGGTTTAGATTTTGATCATTATAATGCAATATTTATACCAGCACATTTGAAAAATTACAGGGTGACGAGCGGGATTTTCTTCGAAAATTTACAGCTGGTAAAAAGCATCATCACCATGAACCCTGACGGTCCTCATTTAATCACAGGGCCCCATATCTTAACTTCGGCTGTTAAATCAATGTGCAATGAAAGAAAGAGCAGTTCATTACAGCAATGCAGGCAATGCAGTTTATGGATTTGGATTTATTGGCGCCGCCGTTTACTTCATCATGCAGGCGACCGGTTTCTGGATGGGTGTGCTTGGTTTCCTGAAAGCAATTGTGTGGCCAGCATTCCTTGTATACGAAGCCTTAAAACAACTCGGCGCATAAGCACATAGTGTAGAAAGTGTGAACATTACCGTTTTTCTCTGGCATAATTAGTGTGCTATTGTTATCATAAAAATCAGATCCATATGGCACCTAGCAGAGCTCAGGGTACAAAATCAGGTCGTGATAAACATAACGCTCAAACAACTAATAAAGAACACACGGGTCAATGGTCATCTCAATTACAAAATAAAGCCGCTGATCCCGATCGTAATGCTGGCACAGCAGGTAAAAAATTGCAGGGCCCCCGGTCGGATGAAAGAAATTTCAACCTGGTAATTGATGGCGTACCATACTTTATTAAATCAATCCCTTTCCCCTATAATGACGAACTCCGGTTCCGTGTATTCATCAACGATGAGACAGAACATGTGTTTACATGGGATTCAGAAGTTAAAATGCTCCGGGCGATAGACGATGATGCATCGATGCTACCAGATGGACTGGAAGTAGCGATAAGCGATAAATTACAAAACCAGGCAAAATAGCTTAATTATGAAAACTAAGAGTGCATCGGCATGGAAGACATGCAGCCGCGGACATAAATACCGTGGCAACCATTGTCCTTACTGCTGGAGAAAAAATAAAACTAAAAAATAAATGAGCCAGGCATTCGTAAAAGAAGAAGACTATCAATGGCTGCATGACATTCCTGGTACAGTCTCCGCGCTCATCAACTATCTTACTAAAGAAAACAATGGCATTCGCGTATATGAAAAGCGAAAGTTGATGAAGGATGGCATGGAAATATATGAAATGAGCAACGGGCTCTCCTATTACAAAGATGCGGACGGTAAATGGCAAATAAGCTGGTAACTTTTAAGGGAATCAAAAAATGATTGGTAACTAACCTTAGATAAAAGCAATGGAAAACAAAGGCCTGCTTTTTATTCCCGACATCAGTGGATTCACCCGTTTTGTGAATGACGTGGAAATCGAACATAGCCGCTTTATTATTCAGCAATTACTTGAAGAACTGATCAGGGCAAATGATACACACCTGGACATCTCTGAGATTGAAGGAGACGCAATCCTGTTTTACAAATTCGGCGAGCCGGAAGGATTGGGAGCATTATACAAGCAGGTTGAAAGGATGTTCCGTGCCTTTCATCAATATCTTATCGCCTACGATAATCGGAAGATCTGCCAATGCAAAGCCTGTATATCAGCTGTCGATCTTAGTTTAAAAGTTATTACCCACTATGGTGAATTTACTCCACTTAAGGTCCGGCAATTCAACAAGCTGATTGGTAAAGATGTGATCGTTGCCCACCAGTTGTTGAAAAACGACATACGGCAGCATGAATACTGGTTAATAACAAAAGCGTTGAACAGGCAACCGGCCGAGCTCACAAATTGGATGCAGTGGACGGCAAGCTCTAAAGAAACCGATAGCGGAGAAATAAATTTTTATTATACCCTTTTGAGCCCTTTAAAGAAAGAGATACCAAAACCATATATTCGCCCGGAGCTTTCAAAAAAAATAAAAATGCTGTCGGTCTCAAAAGAATATAATATTGATGTAAAGACGTTATGTTATACTGTTGTACACTTTGAATTTCGTCACCTGTGGTATGTCGGTATAAAAGCAATCGATGAAGTGGAACATTTCCTGCCGGGTGTCGGGAGCCGGCACAGACACGTGCTTACCAATGGAAAGATCGGGATGATGTATATAAGCAGTTTCGTTTATGATCCCGAAGGAAAAACGATCTTTAGCGAAACCAATGAAAAAGACAAAAGCGCAATTTGTTTTGTTGCCGAGAAAACAGGATCCCATACAAGCAGGCTTACCTTAGAATTTTATCTTCAGCCCAATATTTTAAAACAAGTGCTGTTTAATCAACTTGAAAAAAACAAGAAGAAACAGGATCTCGAAGTTTCCTTAGAGCGACTGGATAAAGTTTTGAACGAAATGGTTGTCCCGCTTGAATTCTGATCAGGAAACCACCTTATCAGCAGCCGTTGGGAATATACGGATCACTTTTACAAAACGTGTTTGGTAGTAACCATCCAGGTCAGAGGTCGTAACGCCTTTCGCTTTGCCTGAAGTAGAGTGAATAAACTTCAAATGCCCGTCATCATTATTTGTAACGATACCCATGTGCCCGACGACCCGTTTGCCGGGATCGGTTCCGGTAAAGAGTACCAGATCACCAGGCCTGGCTTCCCCGGTTTCAACAGTTGTACCGACATTTGTAAACTCAACAGATGATCTTGGAACCTTTATACCAAAATGATTCGAAACCGCATTAATAAAACCAGAACAATCCAATCCTCTCGCAGGATCAATCGAACCATACAAATACGGCGTGCCAGTTAGTGTTTTTGCATATTCAACAAAATCCAGTGCCTCTGCCGGCACCGGCGATTCTTGCCCGGGATCCGGGGTAATATCAGGTGCAACCGTTTGAACAATCGAATCAACTGTTACAACCGCAATTTCACTTGCAACTTTGTCAGTATTCTTTCCGCGAAAAGCAAACAATGAAACTAAAAGGCCAATAAAGAGTGTAGAAATTAAATATCTCATGTAGGTTGATTTAGGCCCCATATTTTGCAAATACATTGCCGTAAGATCACCATGAAGAAGGTATTAACAAGTCTATAAGCTTATTAATTTACGTTGGAACAAACAAAAAAATCGTCCTGTTAGCGGGACGATTTTTAACAAGCTTATAGTTGAATTTATTGCTTGGGCATTTCAAATATTTTGGGGTCGATCTCTTTGTTGAATTCAACTTTATTTACCGTCATCATGATCTCAAATCCCTGGTTAGCGACGGTTGTATATGGCATCACCAAACCAAAATCAGTCTTTTTATAATTCGAAAATGTACTTTCAGATGTTATATCTTCTCCGTTGATATTGCTTGTTGATCGTCTTTTTACCACGTAATACGTAGTGGGGTCGATATAATAGAACGATTCTGTACCGTCTTTGCTGATAAGTTTGATCTTATACGCATCTGCTCCTTCTGCATTTTCTCTGCCCAAAAGTTCAATCTTGCTGCCCCTGGACTTATAATCAAAAAGATCTCCTCCGACGTACAATGCCGATTGAGCAGCTTTCACCTGTTCATCGGGTAACGGTTGCGCGTCTGTCATTCCCTGAAGTGGATTAATTATCCAACCACCCGCGGGGGTGATGCATTGAATAATGTCTTGTCCATTGAAGTTTGATACATTTTTAAAACCCTTTCCCACAAGAAGAGTAGACGTGCTTGGCAATGTAGTGCCCATCACGGTCAGTTCAGCCTCAACAACCTGGGTTCTGATCTTGTCGATTAAATCCTTGCCGCCAAGCGCGTCGATATGCTTTATAACAATCTCCTCGGCAGTTTGCGCTTGTATAA
>DASTIZ010000093.1:0-4685 GCA_035717045.1 Chitinophagaceae bacterium | reverse complement strand
CCCTGCGAAACTTCACTTAATATATCAAAGGCATAATCGATCATTGGTTTAGTAGTTTTGCCTGCATTTAATTGTTGTATCATTTTACAGGCATCATTAAAACGTTCCAGTGAGTTGTTGCCGTACGCAGCTGAATTTTTGAATGACCTGGCAGATTCTTCATACGTGCTGTTCGTGAGAACGGGTAGTGAAAGGTCGCTGCCTTTATGAAAAACCATTCTACCATCAAGAAATTCAATTGTAGAAGCGTTACCATTTGCATCCGCGATCAGGTAATGCAATGGAGTAGTTCCCGTAGGCGAAATGCGTATTCTTTTGTCGGCTGCAATTACTTCTTCGATCGTTGAACAATTATCTAATTGATATTGTATCCATTGAAGAACACCTACTGCCGGCCGGCCGTCATTTCCCGGGTATTTTGTTTCATCCAGCCACATTAACTCAACCACCAATCCCTTTTCATTCATACCACCCGTTGGAAACTCCTTTCCGTATTGATTAAAGGTAATGCTTCCGTATTTTGATACCCAGCTGACCGTTTCTCCGTTCTCCGTTTTCAATGAAGTTTTGGAAAGACCTCTCAAATTTGTACAAACCATTCCAGCATCAGTTATCCAGTCATAGTTACGACCAAAAACCATTTGACCATCCTTATTGATAAAAAAGGTGGTGCAGCCATACAGCAACGATGCATGTACGCAAGTAAAAATTGTGAATGCCAGAATTTTTTTCATAAAATGATTCCACTCAAACCAAAGTTATTACGGCTGGCTAATAAAAAATAAAAACGTCGAAATGAAAAAATTGCCGATTCGTACAATTTCCAGCGTGTAATATCCAGGTTGTGCCCAAGATAAAAAATGATCATAATGTATGGTAACCGCTTAAATAAGTCTTTCTTAAGCCCGCATTCGTTGTTTAAAGGTCGATAAATTGTAACTGTACTATTATCTTCAGCTGCCCTCGAGGGAAGTTTGTGAAAGAATAACAGTCCGATGCCGGGATGTAAAGAAGGGCTGCTTTAAAGCAAGCTCTGCTTTTTTTTATGAATCGGATTGGCTATTGTAAAGATGGATCTTCGAAAGTATTGCCCTGCCGTATATCACCGCTCATGTATCCCTTTCTAAACCAGCTAATCCGCTGTTGTGAGGTGCCGTGTGTAAATGATTCAGGAACTATATACCCCTGGGATCGTTTTTGCAGCATATCATCGCCGATTGCATTTGCCGCATTCAATGCTTCATCAATATCACCGGGGTCGAGAAGATTTTTCCTTTGGGCATGATGTGCGAAAACGCCGGCAAGAAAGTCAGCCTGTAATTCGAGCATCACCGAATATTTGTTGTATTCCGTCTCGCTCACCTGTTGTCTCAGCCTTGCCATTTTATCAGTCGTCCCCAATAGCCTTTGTATGTGATGACCCACTTCATGTGCGATCACATATGCCATTGAAAAATCTCCCGGCGCCTGAAAGCGTTCTTCGAGTTCCTGGTAAAAAGAAAGGTCTATGTAGAGTTGTTCATCACCGGGACAATAGAAGGGCCCGGATGCTGCGCTGGCAAAACCACATGCCGATTGCACTGATCCTCGGAAAAGCACAAGTACCGGTTCTTTATAATTGCTGCCCTGTTCTGCGAATAATTCATTCCACACATCTTCCGTGTATCCAAGGACAACCTTTACAAATTGGGCCCTTTGGTCATCGGCTGCTTTTTCTTCAGCAGTCATTTCGGTGGTTTGTCCCGGGATCTGGAGCGGGACATCCTCGCCACCTCCGCCTAACAGCAACCGCAATACGACCACGATAACACCTATTATACCTCCACCTACGGCGAGGCCACCGCCGGAAATACCGCGGCGATCATCCACATTAGTACTCGCTCTTCCGCCTATCCAACGCATAGAAAATTATTTTTATGATGAAGTAATTAATTATAAGATAAAAAATCTTGCCAGTAAATATCTTGGACTCATAAGTAATTCAATAACTGTCCAATATTTTTTGGGGAAATTAATTCTCACCTTGTTATGAGGCTTTAAGATTTTTGGCAATATTACCCTTGACCTCTGAAGCGGCCTTCATTGTGTTCGATATCATTTGCTCAAGTTGCGATTTTTGCTCCATTAACTTTCGTAGCCATATCATATCTTCCTCGTTCATTTCGGAGATTGATTGTTTCTGATCTTGTATTTCCCTCATTAGCCTGTTTGCTTCTGAAAAAGTTGTTTCAAGCTTTTTTACGGTTGATTGCAGTTTAAGCAATTTCTCATTTAAGAGTTTTGTATCGGGTTTTTTGTTTACGGTTTCTTTTTGAGCATTTGCTGCAAGTGAAAAAATCAAGCCGAAGCATAGTATAAAAATTCTCATACTCTTTTTTGTTTAAAGTTATCAAAAGAATGTTTGTTAACAATTCATGTGTTTACCTCCCTCAGTAGGTTGGTGCCGAAAGAAAAATAATATATCCACATCCGTGTATAATTCATCCATGTCTACCCTTACGCAATGTTATAGTTTTAATTATCGAACTGATCCTGCCCTGAAAAAAAGCCGGAGGATTCTGGGAAGGATTATTGGTCACCAGGAAAGCTGGACGCACCTTCGCGAATAACCAAAGCACCTGCCGGGTTTTGGGGAGAGTGAAGTCAATTATCAAACATGATCCTGGTGGCAAACTATGGCAGCGGCCAGATCAGCGTGTTCGATGAAAATGGAAATTATGGGGGCCCTCTTTATGGCGATCGACGGCTTATGGGGAATAACGTTTCCTCCATAAACGGCTTGAATCGGTACTATCTCTATTTTGCCTCGGGTCCTGATAATGGAAATCACGGCCTTGTAGGCTATATCAAAAACTACTATATAAATTAGTAATAGCTCAACCAACCATACAGTGCTCCGTTTCTACGGAGCACTTTCTTTTAAAGCGCCCGTTTGAAGTAAGGTTTGCCAGGGGGAAAATGATTCGTCATGCTGCTACTTTTTCTTTTTAAACAAAGACGTTCGCTTCTTTTTATCGCTGCCAATCAAATAACCATAAGGTTTTAATGAGTCAATATGATCGCAGATGATTTTGACAATTCCCAACAAGGGAATGGCTAATACCATTCCGGGAATTCCCCAAACCAATTCGCCGGCGACCAGAATGATAATTGTGAACAATGGGTTGATGTTTACTTCGGCGCCCACTACCAATGGCTCCAGGATATACGTTTGTAAAAATTGAACGGTAAGATAAGTAATCACTACACCGATCACCATTTCCATTCCTCCGCCCTGAATGATAACCATTAGAATCGCAAGGGCGTTACCTACCAGGTTACCGACAAATGGCACGATCTCCAGCAAGCCGCAAATAATGGCAAACAAGACCGCATATTTTACACCTACAATAGAAAAACCTATGCTATACATGACCCATAAACAACCAATCATCATTCCCAATCCCGTGATGTACTGTTGGGAAACTTTTTCAATATCAAAAATAATCGTTTCAGCGTTCTTCTTTTGTTGTGACGAAACAATTTTCAAAACAAATGCCTTAATGCGATCCCGGTAAAATAGGAAAAGAAAAATGTAGACAAGCACTAAGATAAAATCAACGATGAAACCAGTGAGAAAAGATCCAAACCCGGAAATGAAACTGCTATTGCTTTCGGCTTGTCCGGCTATGATTTCATCCTGTTGTTTCTTTGAAAGACCGAAATTGCTGCGAATGTAGTCCTGTACCTGGGAGAACATCTTTTTCACCTTGTTTTCAATATTGCTGGATTCACTTGCCAGGTCGGTTATTTGCCAACTGATCAGCCAGATGATCCCGGATAGGACCCCTACGAAAACAATGATGCAAAATAAAATTGACAGTGCCCTTGGAATTTTTTTACTCTCAAACCAGAGACTTAAAGGAAGGAACAACATGCTGAGTAAACCTCCAAAGCAAACAGGAACCAAAAAAGGTTTGGCATAATATAGTGCAGCAATGACAAGAAATGCCAATAACAGGAAAAGAACAACTCTTTGCAATGATGAGGTTTGCAACATGCTGATTGGGATAAAAACAAAAATATCAACCTATCTTTTTTCCGGCAGGCCAATGATGACCAAAAGGATCTTCCACACATCCTTGCCTGTATTCGTAATCATAATCTTTCACCGGGTCAAGTTCTCTTCCCCCTGCAGCCACTGCTTTTGCCATTACAGCATGCGGATCGTTGACGAATAATCCAATTGCAATTGTGGTGCCATTCAATTTACCAGGACTAAATTCACTGTTCCTGGTCACTTCCTCATGAAGGTAAAAAGGGGCGCCGTCAATTGACATTTCCGCCACATGCAACCGACCATCGTCATTATTCCACTGTCGCAAAACAATTGCATCAAATGCTTGTTTATAAAACTCGACCGCGGGAGCTACGGTTTTTAAATAGATCATGGGGGCAAAAAAGGGAGGAAGATTGAACATGTGATTTTTTTAGTCTGACAAATTACAGAATTTTTGCGGTGATGCAGGTGATCTACATTTCAAAATATAAATGATAATGGTTGCTGCAGTTTGGATTGAAACCACTGTAACAATAGGGACAACTATTTACTGAATCAAAATATTCCCGGATAGATAATTCATTCCTGCATACACCACACAAAATAGCTTTTTCACTTCTTTCATTTCTTGACCATACGTCTGGCT
>DASTIZ010000092.1:0-13509 GCA_035717045.1 Chitinophagaceae bacterium | reverse complement strand
TAAAAACAAATGATCATGATTCTAAACAAAGAAACGATCTACAAAAAAGATCTGGAAAACAAGAAAATCTATGTAACAAGAGAGTTTGATGCTCCGATTGAAAAAGTCTGGAGGGCATGGACTGAACCTGGATTACTCGATCAATGGTGGGCGCCAAAGCCATGGAAGACAAACACAATGTCTATGGATTTCAGGGAGGGTGGCAGATGGCTGTATTACATGGAAGGACCCGATGGGTCCAGGCACTATTGCAGTGCTGATTACAGTGATGTTGTTCCAAACAAAAGCTACGAAGCACTTGATGCATTTTGTGATGAGAAGGGAAATATTAATACAGAGTTCCCCCGCATGCAGTGGAAAGTTGAATTCAAAAGGGCAGATGGAGCAACAAGAGTGGAAGTGGAGATCAGCTTTGATTCCGTTGAATCATTGAATAAAATTGTTGAAATGGGATTTGAGGAAGGATTTGCAATGGCGCATAATAATCTGGATGAGCTTTTGACAAGGTAGATATTTTAATATTTCACTGTTTCGCTGCCTGCCGGCAGCCCGGAGTGCTTCTGGGGCAAAGAAATTAATGGTCACTGCGCCACAGAAGCACTGATCCTTAGGTTAATTCCTTACGGATCCTGGTGAGATATTTTTTTTTGTAATAATACTCTTTTACCTGCAACAATTCTTTTTCGGTAGTAATACCGTCCTGATAGTTTTCAATAATGTTCTTAACAGGTTCATAGATCTCAGATTGGAGGTTATCAATCGCGGAAAGCAAATGTAATTTCAAATTCGGATCATCTTCTGCATCCATTAATTTTTCATTTATTTCTAACACTTCCATTAAGAAACCGGGGGGTAACTGGTATTTTTCTTCTTCTTCCAATACGCCCTTTAGCCGCAAAACATATTTTATGGTGTCATCTTCGTTTTGAAAGGTCTTAAAAGCTTTGTTGAGATTGGCAGTTATTTCCAATGCCTTTTCTTTTTCTCCCGGCATTGCGTTTGCGTAAAAGTCGGGGTGGAACTTCCTGCTAAGCTCGAAAAATCTCCTGGGTAAATCGGATTTGTCCACTTTTAATTGAACAGGTAACCCAAATATTTCGAAGTAATCCATACGTGCAAAGTAAGGAGAGATTTGGCAAAGGCCGTGAGACGTCAAGCGTCAAACGTGATACCTGGGACGGCTTATCGGGCATTTCACCTTTTACGCCTGACGTCTCATGTTTGACGAAAGATCAAGAGAATTGTCGCACTCCGGCCGTTGGAGGGGGTCTAATCAAGGTTCAAACGACCGGGTTCAATAAATATCTAAATTCGTACCGGTTAAATAAAGATTAAAATTTAAGGTTACAAATTTAGTTTCTTCGGGTACAAATAAAGGATAAGCATGGAGGTGATCAGAAAGCTGAGCGATGCAGAACTGGTGGCTGCGATACGACGGGGTAGTGGATTGGATGCCGCTATTAAGTTTATTTACGGCGAACATTTTGAAGGCCTGACCCGGATCGTAAAGAATAACAGTGGCAATCAGCAGGATGCAGAAGATATTTTCCAGGAAGTACTGGTGAATTTCATCGGGCTGGTACAACACGATAAATTTCGTGGTGAATCCAGTGTAAAAACCTTTTTGTTTTCCATGACAAAGCACACCTGGCTGAATGAACTAAAGAAGAGAGGTAGGACGGAAGTGCGTGAACTGAAGTATGAGAAAGAAAGGGATCAGCAGGAAATGGATGTGAGCCATATAATAGCAGAAAATGAGGCAAAAAAGCAGGTGATGAACGTGGTAGCCCACCTGGATGATACTTGTAAAAAGATACTGGTGATGTTCTACTTTGAAAACCTTTCCATGAAGGAGATACTCACCAGCCTGAAATATGAAAATGAACAAGTGGTCCGAAATAAAAAATACAAATGTTTGAAACAACTGGAACAAATGATAGCAAGCAACCCATCACTCTACCAAAACCTAAAAAATATGCTGCATGGATAATTCTACACAATACGAGCTGATGCGATACATAGATGATGAGATGTTACCGGGTGAAAAAGCGGAATTTGAAAAGAGGCTGGCGGTGGATGCGGTCCTGCAAAACGATTTGAGAAGTCTGCAACTGACCAGGGAAGCGGTTAAGCAATATGGGCTAAAAGAAAAAGTTGGCGGCATTCACCGGCAAATGATGAAAGAATTGGCAACGGGAACTCCGGTTAAACCCATTAGCCAGGCACGGCGCATCGTTCGCTATGTTGTAGCGATTGCGGCGAGTGTATTATTGATCTTTATGTTGATCGAAGGATATAAATTCTATGCCCTTTCACCGGAAAAATTGTATGCCCAGAATTATACGGCTTATGAATTAACTACAACGCGTGATGGAATGGACAGCTTAACTGCTATTGAAAAAGCGTACCGGCAAAAAAATTACAGCGAGGTTATAAAGCTAAATGCGGGGTCTGTGGTATCGATAAAGGAAATTTTTCTCACCGGGATGGCCTACCTGGAAACAAAAGATTATTCGCGGGCGATCAGCTCATTCCAAATAGTGATCACCGATATAAAGGATCATAAAACGGTGATAAAGGATGCTGCCGAATACTATCTTGCGCTGGCTTATTTGCAGAACAGCGATTATGACCAGGCCATTGAACTGATGAACGCAATACGTAATAATTCCTCCCATCTATATAAAGCAAAGTTTAACGGGAAGTATATTAACCGCGTTAAGCGATTGAAGTGGAGATAAGCACTCCTGAATAATGGCAGATTAGGTCTCCTGCAAAGGAGACCTAATCATTTATTAGCGATGTTGCACCTAAATCAATACGAAAGGTTACAACCATTTCTTCTGTATTTACTAATCTCAAACAAGGTTTATGAAACTGAAATTAGCCACTGGAATCATTAGTCTCCTGACTTTAACTACCTCATGCACCCGCAGTCTTGATAGTAATAATGCAACAAATGTTGTTACCGAAGGCACCTGGAGAATTACCCTTTTTACCGATAGTGGAAACGATGAAACTTCTGATTTTTCCGGGTATGGCTTTAGTTTCAATAGCAGTGGGGTAATGACAGCAATCAGCAATGGCATTTCTAAAAACGGAACATGGAGCACGGGTTCAAATAAATTCAATATTGATCTGGGGGCAAAGACTGACGCCAATAAACCACTTGGCGAATTAACCGATGATTGGCAGATCATATCTATCTCTGATATTGAGATAAACCTTACCGATGATAATATCGCCAGTACCGAATTTTTGACTTTCAAAAAGAACTGATGTCATCCCGCAAAATTCCGTACCCGGGATTTTGAAAACTAAACTCAGATATATGAAAACCACAAAACAGATCCTTATTGCAACAGGCCTGGTTTCGGCGGTTGTTGTTTATGCTTGTCAAAAGGAAACTAATTCATCTTTGGATCAGTCGTCGACGCTCAGCGTCTTTTTAACAGATCATCAAACGCCCGTTTTTGATTCCGTCTTCATAGATATTCAAAAGCTTGAAGTAAAGCTCGAAGATGATGCCCTGGCAAATGGTGGCTGGTTTAGCCTGGCTATTCGTGCCGGTGTATACAATATTCTTCGGTTTAGAAACGGTTTGGATACCTTATTTGGCACGGCCACATTGCCAAACAACAGAATAAGAAAGATTCGCCTGACCTTAGGCACCGGGAGTTCTGTAATGAAGGACAATCAATCGTTTGCTTTGAAAGTAAACGATAATGAAAGACAGGTTGTTGTAAATATTGATCATTCAAATTTCGATATTGTGGCACCAGGCCAGGTCATGTTCTGGATAGATTTTGATGCAGGCCGGTCCATCCGGGTTGACAACAGCGGCCAGGGAACTAATAATGGGTTTGAATTGAGATCGCATGTAAAAGTTTTTACTCACCGCAATTCAGGGAGAATTGAAGGCAGAGTACTACCTCATGCTGCGACGCCAATTGTAAAAGCGATCAATGGGAGCGACACGGCCACAGCAATTCCCGAAGATGATGGAGATTTTAAGATCGTTGGACTGAATGCCGGCATTTATTCAGTATTGTTTGATGGAACGAATGGCTATCGCGATACTACAGTCACGAATATAATAATCAAAGCCGGGGAAGATACCCATGTGCCGACCATCACATTGCGCCAGTAAGGTTATGTTCGGCAGATTTGCCTGCCTTTTGGAAAACTGCACCCGCTGGTTTATTCTGGCGGGTTTTTTTATTCATATTGGTTACGTTTTGAGGTGCCGTGTTTACTGATAATAGCAGTTTGTCCCAAACCCCCAACAATCGATATGAGCAGGCAATTTTTTTATCTGTTAATAGCAGTTTCGGTATTCATTATTTCGTGCAAACATTCCCCCGGCGACCTTCCGCTCGATAATGGGGGAGGCGGCGCAGGAACGGGAGGGACTTCAGCAGCGCCATGCGATCCAACCAAAATTTACTTTCAGCAGCAGGTATTACCTATCCTGATTTCCAACTGTGCAATGAGTGGCTGCCACGATGATGTAACACGCAACGAAGGCGTGGTGCTTACATCATACCAAAAAGTAATGGCAACCGGTGATATCACGCCGGGCAATGCAGGAGGCAGCAAATTATACAAAGTGATCGTCGAAACGGATCCCGGTGACAGGATGCCGCCGCCACCCCAGAATTCGCTAACCGCGCAACAGGTACAGATCATCTATAGCTGGATCCAACAGGGAGCAAAAGATCTTGTTTGTGCAAGTATGTGTGATAGTACAGTATTCACTTACAGGGCTGCCATACAACCCATCATTCAGAATAAATGCCAGGGTTGCCATAGCGGCACCAATGCGCAGGGCAGTATTGACCTTAGCACCTATACACTGTTGAAAGCCAAAGTAGCTGATGGAAAATTGTGGGGTTCCATCAATCATCAAACCGGCTATTCTCCCATGCCAAAGAATGGAACCAAGCTCTCTGAATGCGAGCTAAGCCAATTCCAAAAATGGATTAATGCGGGGGCACCTAACAATTAATTTTTGAGCTATGAATAAACTGAAAATGGCTTTCATCATTTGTGCCGCCGTAGTTACCGGATGTTATTACGACAAGGAAGACCTTTTATATCCGCAAAGCAACTGCGACACGTCGAATAGCTCTTACTCTACAGTTGTGCAGCCCGCTTTACAAACCTATGGATGTATTGGATGTCACAGCGGTTCCGCACCCTCGGGAAATATTTCTCTCAATACTTATGCCGACGTAAGAACACATGTCCAGAATGGCAAGCTGTACGGCAGCATCACTCATACATCCAGATATAGTCCCATGCCGCAGGGCGGCAACAAAATGAGTACCTGCGATATAAATAAGATAAAAGCCTGGATAGACGCAGGTGCCTTGAATGATTAAAAAGCAGTTGTTGTAAGATGAGTCCTGGCTTAGGCGGGTTAGCTGCGGCCTGGTTAATAAAATAAAAAATATATACATGAAAAAGAAAAGAATAATTCTCGCTTTTATCGCAGTGGCGATCATTGGCGGTGCATGGTTTGGTTACAGCGAATACAACCGTAAGGTCAAAGACCTTGCAAATGTAAAGGCCGAGGTAAGCATGCAAACGAAAGAGTTGATTGCAGCATTTGAAGAAAATGAAACGGATGCAAACACGGAATATCTCGACAAGATCATTGCCGTAAAAGGCAATGTAAAGGCGGTTGAAAAAGATGACCGGGGATACTTTTCAATTATTCTTGGCGAGCAGGGTAGTATGTCATCTGTACGATGCAGCATGGATTCGTTGCATGTAAAAGATGTATTCCATGTGAAAGAAGGGACTGAAGTGACCATAAAAGGAGCTTGCACCGGTTTTAATGCAGACGAACTATTGGGTTCAGATGTCATTCTTAATCGTTGTGTAATTGAAGACTGAAAATAAATTTATCAAATCTTAAAAAAAGCAGGTATGAAAAAATTATTTGTGATCATGGCAGCACTTTTGGTCACCACGTTATCGCTGGTGGCGCAGGATAAATATTTTACCAAGAGTGGAAAAATAAATTTCATGTCAAAGGCGCCACTTGAAAACATTGACGCTAGTCACAAGAGTGTTACCTGTGTTTTGGATACCAAAACCGGCAATATGCAGTTCGCTGTATTGATGAAAGGCTTTGAGTTTGAAAAAGCATTGATGCAGGAACATTTCAATGAAAATTATGTGGAGAGTCATAAATATCCAAAGGCCGAATTCAAAGGTCAGGTTGTCAATAATCAGGAGATCAGGTATACAACGGATGGAACATATCCCGTAAAAGTAAAAGGAACACTCACCATGCATGGAGAAACGAAGGAGGTAGAGACCACCGGAAATGTTGTGGTTAAATCAGGCCGGCTCCGGGCCGCCGCCGAATTCATCATTCTTCTTTCTGATTATAAAATTGAAATACCCAAAGTGGTTAAGGATAATATTTCCAACACAGTCAGAGTAACCGTCGATTGTTCTCTTGAACCTCTGAAGGGATAAGCTGTAAAAATAAACTTAAAGCAATGACAAAAAGCAGTTTTCTATCCGCACTATTGATTTCGTCATTGATCCGGCTTCATGCGCAGGATGACCTGTTGAGCCTGGTCGGCGAAGACAAACCGAAGAAGGAGTTTGTTGAGTACTCTTTTAAATCAAGCAGGGTGATCATGAGCCATAGCCTGGAGACAATCAGACCGGGTGTTATGGATCTGCGGATACTTCACCGCTTTGGTAATATAAATGGCGGGGCTTACGAGTTTTTTGGCCTGGACAATGCAACCATGCGTATGGGTTTTGATTTCGGATTGACCAAAAATATCATGATCGGGATCGGTCGTAGCACCAATAAAAAAGAATTGGACGGATTCATAAAATACAGGTTGATCCACCAGGCAAGGAATGAAGGGTTCCCGTTTTCATTATTACTGGTAAGCGGTGGAAGCCTGACCACCTTACGGGCGACAGATACGACCAGAAAGAACTATTTTTCTTCCCGAATGGGGTATTATGGCCAGGCGGTTGTGGGTAGCAAGCTGAGCGAAGGATTTACCATTCAATTAATGCCAACCGTTGTACATCGCAATCTCGTTCCCACTGTAGATGATCCAAATGATTTGTTTGCGGTAGGCGTTGGCAGCCGGTTGCGATTGAGCAGGAGAGTATCATTGAATATTGACTATTATTATCGCCTCAATCCCAATGAAGCCGATGGCACAAAAAATCCTTTATCTGTCGGGTTTGATATTGAAACGGGAGGTCATGTTTTCCAGTTGCATTTTACGAATGCAGTTGGAATGAATGAAAAAGTATTCTTAACCGAAACAACAAATAATTGGGCAAAGGGAGACATCCAGTTTGGGTTCAATATCTCGAGGTCGTTTCAAATTAAAAGGAAGAAATAGGGGTCAGCGTTTTTTGTTCCGCAGAAAAAGGATCATGGCAATGATTGCAATTAAGACCGGGATCAGCAGCTGCCACTTAAATAACGATGAGGATGTTGGCTCATATTCACCGATAAAAATAATATGGGCCCAAAAGTTGGGAGTTTTCAAACGTTCATCAATTTCATTGCTATTTAAGAGATCAAGCTTGGCTAAATGCAGGGCCTGGTCTGTTGTTTTTTTGTTCGCGAGATAATAATGCAGGCGACGGGTCATGAATGCAGTTGTTTTATCTTCAGCCTTCCATAGGGAAGTAATAATATCGGGACAACCAGCATAAGCAAAAGCACGGGAAAGGCTCATTATACCTTCTCCATGCACCAATTGACCCGTGCCGGTTTCACATGCGCTTAATATGATCAGTTGAGTACTGTCGAGGGAAAGATCATAGATTTCCTGTGCATATAGTCGGCTTTCGGATAAATCAGGATTATGGCCAGCGAAAGATATATACGACTGCGATGGCATACTATCGTTTACCTTCGCATGTGTAGCCAGATGAATAACGGCGAGTTTATTGGCCTGGCTTAAGAAGTTTTCTTTTGTGGCTTCTTTATCAAAAAATCTTTTGCCATCCAGGTCGCTGATCTCATCGGCAGAGTAAGCTAACTGGTTATGGCTGGCATTGGCAAAAGGGGCAAAGGAAAGAATCCCGTCGGCCGCGATCTTCCTTTTCTTTTTTTCAAGCAGTGAAGCCGAATACTGGTATTGAACTGAAAATTTCTGTATCAAATAATTTCCCGCCGAATCCTCGAGCGCCTCGAAAGGTATATAATTCAATTCATCGTCTGGAATGATGACGAGGCGGTTCATGTCTGAAATATGGGGATAAACCGGGCCGATCAGCGATAAAAAAAGTTTTTTCCCGATACCATCGGCATCAAACCTGTTTTCACCAGATACGGTATGCAAGGCGCGGCTAAAGCTATCGATGTGGAAGTAAAAGGTTTGATCGAGCGGGATTTTTTTATAGATAAAATTGTTGCCGGTGAGACATAAGATCAACAGTTCTTTTTCGGAAAGATGATAGGAGAGAAGCGCCGTTTGATCATCCAGCAATTTTTTTCTAATCCATGCCGCAGATGGGATAATCCGCTTCAAATACCTATTCTTATCCATTGCCATCATATTCTCCTGTATTTTGCCCAATTCGATCTCGAGATCGCGAATTGAATTACTGATCTCTTTTAGTTTTTCGGCATCGGTTTCTTTCGCAGCTTTTAGCGAAAGTCTTGTTATGGCAGATCTTCTGATTCTTTCCTGATCTGATTGTGATCGTAAACTGTCCTTATTTCGTAACTCATTTTCATAAACGTTATAAGATAAGGCAGAACCCTTGTTCATCTGATCGAATTGCCATGCCTGTTCAAGGTAATTCTCATCCTTCGTTAGTTCATATAATAACAGGCTGACATCAATGGGTTTGCCATGCACCCCGTATTTTATATTATTTAGGAATAACCGTGCTTCGTCGGAATCATAACTTTTTTCAACGTACTCTGCAAGCTTGAAAGCGGAATTGTAGGCATCAAGGGAGGCTTTCAAGTAATCTATATTGTTTTCTTTCTCATAAAGCTTTTCGAAGGCTTCTGCTTTGGACGTGAGTGTGCTGAATAGATTGATATAGGAAAAGACACCGCTAAAAACCACGGGGTTCTCATAAACGTCAATCTCATCAAAAGCGGGGTAATAATGTGTGATCGCCGTTTGATATTTTGGCAATGCCTCTTTCATTTTGGTTTCCATTACCAGGAGGTCGCCCCAGGTCTGGTTGGTTTGCCCTTTCACTACCGAGTGCTTTGTACTGGTATCTGATGCTGAGGCCAACTGCAAATAAAAAAGTGCAGAATCATTTTTGTGAATGTTCAGATAAGCTGTAGCAATATCGTTGTATAATCTCGCTTTTCGATTGTCAGTATAATGTACTTTTTGGAAATATTCCAATGCCTTATTAATAGCACCGAGCCTGAGATTGATGACGCCTGTATTATGCATGACAATGTCACGATTGATATCAAGCTGCACAATTTCCCTGTAGATGCGGCTGGCTTCATCAAACTCTTCAAGTTTGGTTAGGATGGAAGCGAGGTTAATCTTGTAATTGACAACAAGCTGTTTGTAATAGGGGTTGGATTTTGGAATTAGTGACAATGACTTTTCAATATAATTCTTTGCCTGCCTGTAATTGCCCGTTTCGTAATAAAGGGCTCCCAGCGTGTTATATAACCTTTCGGTTTCCTGTAATAAGACGCGATAAGACGAGGCAATATTCTCTGCCTTCTTATAGATGGCTAGTGAAGAATCAAACAAATTCTCAATATAAAGAATGATGCCGGTGTAGAGATAGGGTTTAAATAAAAAGGAATCTGCTAAAGTTGGCAGATTCTTTTTTAACTCAATTGCGTGGATATAATGTTGTTTGGCTTCGATTAGGTTATCAAAATAATGTTCGAGCACACCGATCTTAAAATTGACAAAGAAGGAAAGTGAATCAAATGACGGATCCGTTTTTTCCAGGTGAGTTTTTAATGTCCTGAATGCGGTTAGTGCGTCCCTGTTTAATTGTTCTTCTTTTTGTTCGGTGTAGTCTTTTCGGTTAACAATCTCTTCTCCTTCGCGATACAAACGGTCAGCATGTCGGTATAATGTTAACAGTGCTCCCCTGTTTTTTGTTTGAGTAAATGATTGTGATAACCCTACGATGAGTACAGTGCAAAGTGCTAAGAGAATCAAAAGATGGAATGAACGCAAGCTTCAGGTTTAATCTTCAAATTTATGGGCTTGACAGGAAACAATCATTGACCGATAATAATCACACATGGAGGTCTTGGTTTTGCAAGTGCTGACACCGTCGCGGTGCGAAAGGTTGAACCGTTTTCAAAGTTGGTATTGTTCATCCCAAGAAATATGCCCTGCTGCTGGCGTTCGTTCAAGGTTTGTAACAGGTCAGGTGCTACTTCGGCCATTGTATTGTAATAATAAAGCTTGACCCTTATCTTATTTTTTGCATTCCCGCTTTGATCGTTCAACCTGTACTCAATATCGAATTCTCTTCTTGCATCGTTTTGCGGATTGGCGCCAAAGATACCGTTACGGACGGTCTGAGCCAGGTTGATCTGGCCATTCGTTGTCTTTACTGAACAGCCACCGGAGTTCGCAGTACCCCCATCATCAAATGAAGACCCCGTGAGCGGCAGGCTATTGGCCGGATCACCATTGTAGATCGGGACCGCAATCGTGTCATTTTGGGAAAGGCGATAGAATTGATCAAGGAACTGGATTCCTGAGATCATTATCGTTGTAGACGAAGTATCTCCATCAGGTGCTGTGTGGATGATCTTGTATTTAAGACCAGTATAAATATTATTATCGTCTCCTTTTATTTTTATTGCACCCGAATTTTCATCCAGGTCTATTCCTTCGTCAGGAAAGGCTGAATAGGTTCCCGGCTGAGTTTTTGTTGGGTAGATAAAATACTCCTGGGCACTTATATAAAAAACTGAATTGCCATAATTTAATGCCGAAGACTGGTTGTCAACCGGGTTCTTCCCACAAGAGACTATTAGAACAAAAGCAAATATGATCAATAGAAACGAAGCGAGCCTTTCCCCCATACCAACGATTTTTGATTGTGTAAATCCTGAACGCAAAAAAGTAACCCACAGTCTAAAAGAAAACACAATTTTTTTATAAAGCACAACAAAATGCAGGAGATAAATTCTGATTTTGATCACACCATTGTGATTTTTTGATAGTTGGTAAATAAAAAAGCCCGTCGGTTTGACAGACTTATAAGTATAAAAGGCGTTCGTATCTTATTTGACCGGAGGCTGAAAGCTTGAAATAACCACCGGGAAGTGTCGTGAAGTGGCATTGTTCTTTTTCAATTGTTCATCGAGGCTTTCCGCGACGGCACGTAAATGTCTTCCATCACTTTCATCATAATCGTTCATGGCAAGCGCATCCGCCTCACGCATTGCAGCGGTAGGATCATCCAGGTATAAATAGATCTTGGCAAGATTGTAATAGCTGGCATAGCGCAGCTTTTTCGCTTCCTTATCTGAACCTGTATAAATTGTTTTTACCTTTTCATAATAAGAGATCACCGGCTTCATTTTCTCTTTTACTTTATCAAGCGGCTGATCCGGGCTCATCAAGACAATGGCACTCTTGAAATTATTCCATGCTTTTTGATGCTCAGAATATTCAGGATGCCTTTTGTTATTCAATACCCAAAAGATGTCGTTTACTTTCTGTATGGCATAACCATAATTTGAGTTCAAATAGCTATTCAGGTTGCTGATCGCACCACTTACTAATTGCTTTGAAAGATTTGATTTGATATCAAGGATCTTATTATTGAAGTTATTAGCGGCGTCTATTGGGTTTGAGTACTCATTTGTCTTATACGTTCTCTTGTTTTCTCTTTCGAATAAAATATGATTGCTGATAACGGTATTGCCCTTATAATCATACACGGTAGCTCTCGCGCTGAATGAATAGACCATTTGGGTCGCGAAATAGGATTTCTTAACCTCTACATTCTGTTTGTCCTTGGTAACCTGCACTCTTTCTACCGTCTCTGTTTTTTCAACTACTATATCATCCAGCATGGCTATAATGGTGATATGACCTGTACCGGTCACTTTTTTCAGACCTTCAATGCTAATCATGTTCTCTAGATTAACTGCCGAATAACCCAACCCCAATGAAGGTGCTGCTTCAATACGGACATTATACGTTTTATATTCCGTGGGTAATGGGTCATCAGGAAAATCACGAAAAGAAGCCGTGAAGTTGAAACGGTCCAGATCGACCCGTTGCGCAAAAATCGAAATGAAACTGGTGCACGTAAGAAGGATAAGTATAAATTTTTTCATGAGAATTGGATTTTGGCTTACTAATTGTTGTAACAGGTAATTAACGTTTAGTAGACGCGAAAATTGCCTTTGACAAAGCCAAAATCTATCCCTTAAAAAACCCAGATTGTCCGGTTAATTAGTTTGAATTCAATTTATTATTTGCGTAGTTAAAGAAACATATTGCCGATCATAACAGATCGCAGTAGATATTTTCGACCCCTCTGAATAGTAGCAAGCCTGTCCGTTCTCCATTTGCCTGATCCTATTTATCCGTTGGAAAACCATTATCACAAACATTTAAAAATTACGGTATGAGAACATTTTACTTTAATCCCAAACCTGCCATCATTGTATTACTCACCATTATTCAATTGTCCTCTAAAGCCACCGTATATCCGATCAATGTAAGCTTTAGCGGTTTGCAGGAAGCACCCGCCAATAATTCAACAGCGACTGGCACATTCGTAGGAACTTACAATGACGTTACTGATAGCTTGATTTATACGATCACCTTCAGTGGCCTGTCTGCAAATGCAACCGCCGCTCACTTTCATGGCTATGTGCCGCCGGGTATCGCGGGCCCGGTCATCTTTGCACCTACCAATCCTTTGTTTCCCACGGGAGTCATGAGTGGAACTTTTGTCGATTCAGTGAAATTGACACAGGGTCAGGAGGATAGCCTGAAGATGGGTCTTATTTATTTTAACATCCATACGTCAACTTTTCCCGGCGGAGAGATCCGGGCGCAACTTTTTTTGCAGGATGCTTCTTTTGTTGTTCCAGATATAAGCTGTCCTGCCGACATCAATGCTAATACGGATCCGGGCGTTTGCACGGCTAATGTAACGTTTACCGCAACTACAACGGTAGCCGGAACACCAGCATCCGTGATATATTACCGGATCGGGAACACTGCTGTCACATCTCCACGTACATTTCCGCTAGGTACAACGACAGTGATCGCCACTGCGGTCAACGGAGCAGGCTTTGATTCGTGCTCTTTTAAAGTCATTGTACAGGACGTACAGCCACCGGTTGTTACCTGTCCGGCGAATATTACATTGCCCAATGCACCCGGACAATGCGGAGCGATAGCTATTTTTTCAGCAACGGCAACAGACAATTGCGGATCGCCCACTGTTTCAGTTCAGCCGGCATCGGGGACCTTCTTCCAGGTTGGTACTACTACAGTTACGGCAACGGCCACTGATGCA
>DASTIZ010000091.1:0-4641 GCA_035717045.1 Chitinophagaceae bacterium | reverse complement strand
TGCTTTCATTACCTGTTAAATGTAAAACCTATTTTTCTTTTAATGCTGCCCAGCTCACAGTTGTTCCATGAAACTCCAGCTTGCCGTTAGCTACACGGCCAAATTCACCAAGCGAGAAAAAACCTATCATCGGCGAGTTCCAGGTTCCCGCAAGTCCTTTAACTTCTGCAGAAGACATCGGGCCTAAAGATGCTAACCTGCCAATACAAGAAAAAATGATAACTGCATCTGCTTCCGGCATTTCATTATCCTTTATTTGTGAAGCACTTTGAATTACGCTATCGATAACATCAAAATCCGGTGGCATTGAAAAACGAAATAACGAACCCTGCGGAACTTCTTCTGCCAGCATAACTGAATTATCTTCTGTGTTAGCAAACAGGATCGGAAGCATTAATGGGCTTCCATCATTTCTATGAAGCTGCAAAGGGTAGATGAGGTTTAGTTTTACAATTCCTTCTTTTTTTTCATCATCAATAATATCATCACCCAGGAATTTTTTTACAACATCAAAGGCGGGCTGATCGTCGATGGTGTGGATCCATTCACCCGTTGATCCTGTAATTCTTTTTTCGGTTCCTGCGGGTTTCCATCCTGATGCCGCAATTCCTTTTAGCGCCACATTATCCTGGTCAATGATGAGGCATATCAATCCATTATCACTTGACTGTTCATTGGTGAAAACGTTTCCCTGGAAGCTGTTGGAATCACCAGCTTTGCCACCGACAATCGGAAAATAGGCTCCTGCTGTTTCAACCATTCCTTTAATGATCTGGTCACCTTTAATTTTATAATCAGCGGAAGAAATAATAAATGCAGGATTGTTAAATGATTTTATGCCAAATCCTCCCACCTGGCGCCCCGCCTCGTAGCCAGTTCCGGATTCAAAGGTTTCTAAAACAATTTTGAAGTAACCGGGGTTTAAGTCCATTAATAAAATAGCGATTCCCACGGTTTCAGCGCTTTCTTCGGTAAACTCGGCCATGGTAGTGGCTCCAAAAATGGCAATACCTTTTTCATTCAACAATGAAGTAATTGCCGGTATTTCGTCAGGTACCGAAAGAAAAACAATTGCCAGAGTAGGTTTATAGCCACTGGCTAAAAGTGATTCCAGGGCCACACTGATTTCGGCAGTTGTTTTCTTTTTTATCGATTTTGCTTTCATGAATATTATTTCCCTTTTCTTAATTCCTCTGAAGATACCCGTCCCATTTTAATAAATGGACTTATCATCAAGTACCAGAAAGTTTGTTTCTTATCGTTTTCAAATTCTTTTAATCCGAATTTTATTTGTTCTGGTGATTTGTATTTGAAAGTGCCGAAAATGCGATCCCACAAGATAAAAATATCCGAGAAATTGGAATCTGTATAATACTGATCTTGTTCGTGGTGAACCTTATGTATGTTAGGAGTTGTAAAGACAAGTCCAATCGTTTTGTCAAGCCATTTTGGAAATTTCAAATTGGAATGTTCTAAAAAGAAAAATGGAGTTGCTACAAGAAAATATAAAGCCAGTGATAAAAGATCTAATCCGAAAACACCCGCTGCTATAATATTTGAAGTACCAAACCATAAAGTGAGCTCCAGGGGGTGGGATCTGAAAGTGGTAGAAGCATCCATGCTTGTATCGCTATGATGAACACGATGAAATCGCCATAGTACCGGGACTACATGTGCGATGCGATGAAACCAGTAACTCATTAAATCAAACATGGCAACGGCAAGTACCAGTTTTAACCAAACAGGAACCTGGAAGAGATAAAAAAGACCGATCTCATTCTTATTTAACCATTCGATGGAAAAAACTGTTACGGTGGCCCACAACAAATTACCAAGGATAAAAGCAAGCTGAAAAAGAATGTTATGAAATAAATGTTGCGGCCTTTTGCGAAATTTGAATTGCGTGTTCAGTATTTGTTCCAATGAATAAAAGACAGCTATAAATCCTATCAATACATAATTAGGATCAATAGCAAGCAGCTTGTTCAGTAGTTCCATGACGATTTTTTGGTGGATGTAAATGGAATTAACCAGTTAAATTACTGATTTTAAAACAATATACTCAACAACCGTGTTTTTAGTGCAGTGTAATTGAAATAAAAAAGCGTCTCGCCTCAGGCAAGACGCCGGTCTTATACTTTTATTTCGAAATAGTTAATTCCTGATATTAACCCGCATTCCTCCCGGACCACGACCACTTTGCTGCATCTCCTGCATCAGCTTTTCTCGTTCTTTTGCAAATTCATCGTTAGTGACCTTTTTCCCTTTCGTGGGTTCTTTGATCTTTGCTATTTCAACTTTTGGTGAGATCTCAATTGCTTTAAAGCTGCTTCGGCCATTGTTAATGTCGATTTCAAGAATAGTACCCGGCAACTGGCCCTGGTACATATCGGGCCCGAATGAACCTGGAATCTCATTGGTGAACCAGGCAACGATATTCAGGGTATCCATCACTCTCTCCCGTTTTGTTTCCCCGTTATCCATGGTCATCCGAAATGATTCCTGGATGCGCTGCGTGGTTGCTTTCATACAATTATGGCCAAGAATTGTTTTTGTTTCGCCGGCTACTTTCCAGTTCAGCTTCCGAAGGCTATCGGCAATGATATACGTCTTACCGCCCAACTCCCGTTGCTCTACTTTTTTTGTTTCGGCTACATTGTGATAAGTAATATCCTCGCTGCCTGGCATACGGAATACCATTCTTACATTATCTCCCCCTTCGTTAAAGCTCATTTCATCGCCCTGGTTATCATCTTCAACAGGTTGCCACAAGCTTTTTCCCCTGGTAAAAAGCAATTCAAACTTATCCCTTCTTTCTTTTGGGATCATATTTTGAAAAGCGGGGTTGTCGTCGTTTATCCGGATATTCAATTGCATGGTTCGTTCGTACACGATCCTACCTTCATTTACCTGCGCCAGTGTGGGAATAGCTATCAACATAGCTGAAGCAATCAATAAGCGTTTCATATTTCATTTTTGTTTTGTCAAAACTAAATTGCGACCGGTCTGCGACAGGTTAAACCACCTTTGTTTAAGGTTAATAAAGGTTAACACGCCGGCCGGTCAGCAATATTACGTTTACTTTTGAGCCTGAAATGTTCAAAGGACTTTCCATATTAATGGTTGTTGCCATTTCGGCGATTGCGGGTTTTCAGATTTTTTGGCTTCGCGAGAACTATATCAGAGAAAAAAGGGATCTCGGGTTTAAAAGCAATGTGGTCTTTAAGGAAACCGTAAGGAGGCTGCAGTCGAAGAAATTGAATCTTGATAAGGTCTTTAATGATTCAACAGGTAAGATCAGGATTGAAATGATCAATGATCGTCCGTTTCCAATTGGTCACCCGGGAGAATTAACTAATGTGTTGAACGATGTTACCATCCGGGTCAAAGACTCGCTAAGCGACAGGTTATTTTTAAACAAACCCAAAACCATCGTCAGAAAAGGAATCAGGACA
Organism: Chitinophagaceae bacterium; assembly: GCA_035717045.1. Classification (GTDB taxonomy): domain Bacteria; phylum Bacteroidota; class Bacteroidia; order Chitinophagales; family Chitinophagaceae; genus VBAS01. The sequence goes on along the minus strand of DASTIZ010000091.1, from coordinate 1,186 downwards.
AGTGATTCGTCTGTTGAATATGGGCCAAAACGAGGTAATTTGATCATTTCAATGAATGAGACTTTTTCGCGTGATTCAAACCGAACCATTGAGTTTGAGCGCCGCGGACCACCCGCGGAAGTTATTCGTTTTTTATACAGTGTTGATTCATTACAGGATTCATTAAAGGTAAAAGAAATTGATTCTGCCTGCCGGGTTGCTTTTAAAAAAGAAAAGATCGATGTGCCAATCACTATAACAAAGAATACAGCCACGGCCTGGCCTGAAAGGTTGCCGCAAGAGGATCCGAAAATGTTGAATAAGGTTACGATTGGGTTTGCGCACCCGGTTACGTATGAGCTCAGCCTTGGAAATTCATTTGGTTATATAATGAAAAGACTTGCCTCGCCGATTCTGTTTTCTTTGTTTCTAATTAGTGTCACGGTATCTGCGTTTGTCTTGCTTTATCGTAATCTCCGGCGGCAAAGAAGACTTACCAATATCAAGAATGAATTTATCAGCAATATCACTCACGAGCTAAAAACGCCGATCGCAACGGTGGGTGTGGCTATTGAAGCGCTGAGAAATTTTAATGCGATCAATGATCCGCAACGGACAAAAGAATACTTAGACATTTCCCAGAATGAATTGCACCGGCTTTCATTGCTGGTGGATAAGGTGCTTAAGCTTTCGATGTTTGAGAAAAAGGAAATTGAATTAAAATATGAGCCGGTTGATCTGAAGGACGTGGTAAATGAAGTTGTTTCATCCATGAAATTACAAATTGAAAAGCATCAGGCAACTATTTCAGTAAATGCCGAAGGAGATACTTCTATGCAGGGCGACAGGCTTCATTTGCTGAGCGTGGTTTTCAATCTACTGGATAATGCATTGAAGTATGGGAATGGCAGTATCGCAGTGAAATTTGATATGAAAGAAAAAGAAAATGAGATCGAATTATCCGTTGCAGATAATGGCATTGGTATTTCACAAGAGTATAAGAATAAAGTATTTGAGAAATTTTTCCGGGTGCCGCTTGGCAACACGCACAATACGAAAGGATACGGGCTTGGTTTAAGTTATGTCGCGCATGTTGTTCAAAAACATAAAGGAAAAATAGAAATAGAAAGTCAACCAGGTATTGGTTCTAAATTTATAATTACATTGCCTAAAGCAATATAACAGGCTTAAGTAACCGTGCCACGGC
>DASTIZ010000090.1:0-3740 GCA_035717045.1 Chitinophagaceae bacterium | reverse complement strand
AGATCAGTTCGAGCTACCCCAACATTTCCCTGGCGGGTGCTATTTCGCCGCCATTCCGGGAACTGACCGGTGATGAGATAAATGAGGATATAGAAAAAATCAATCTTTCGGGGGCTAATCTTGTATTAGTTGCGTTAGGTTGCCCCAAGCAGGAGAAATGGATGGCTGAAAATTACCAGAGGATTCATGCCGTTCTGTTGGGAATTGGCGGTGCACTACCGGTAGTGGCCGGCCTTCAAAAAAGAGCACCTAAATGGATGCAAAACATGGCACTCGAATGGTTTTATCGACTTATTCAGCAACCAAAAAGACTATTTACCCGATATCTACACTCAAATTCCTGGTTTCTCTATTTGCTTACCCGGGAATGGATCAAAACATGTCTCAAAAAAAACAATGATCGGCTTAAATAAAAATATTGAGGTGACAAAGGTTTCGCTGCGTCCGCCGTCCAGGGGGGCGCTTGGCAAAAGCATACTGAAAACCCTTGCTTATTTTGATATTTTCCGTTATCCTCTTACTGCAGAAGAAATCAGGTCCTTTCTTGATCAATCGTGCAATGAGATTGACCTTATTACTGCATTACAGGACTTAATAACTACAGGAAAGATCTTTCCCCTCCATGAATTCTATTCATTACAAAATGATATTTCCTTGATAAACAGAAGAATCCAGGGTAATGAAAGAGCGGGTTCCTTATTGAAAACTGCTGAAAGAATCGCATCCAAAATTTATAAATTCCCTTATGTCAGGGCTGTTGGAGTTTCGGGTTCCGTGTCAAAGAATTTTGCCGATGAACAGGCCGACATTGATTATTTCATCATTACAAAATCAAACAGGTTGTGGATAGCCAGGACGCTTCTTCACATTTTTAAGAAGAACCCATTCTTAAAGAATCGTCATCGCCACTACTGTATGAATTATTTTGTCGATGAGGCGGACCTGGTGATCGAGGAAAAAAATATTTATACGGCAACGGAATTATTCACGTTGATTCCAATGGCCGGGAATGGCATCATGAAAAAATTCTTTGAAGCAAATTGCTGGTCATCTGTTTATTTTCCTAACCTTTCTTTACCGGAGATCAATAAAGAAAATAAGCCTTTGCCGTGGTACAAGAAATCAATGGAACTGTTTTTCAATTCAAGGTTCGGCGACTGGCTTGAGAATTATTTTTTCCGGCTTACGACCAAACGATGGAAAAAAAAGGAGGACGAGAAGCGCCTGAACACAAAAGGGGAAAGGATGGGATTAAAAACCGGGAAGCATGTATCAAAACCAAACCCGGTATTTTTCCATGACTGGTTTGTCAGCAGGTATGAATCGAGGCTGCATGAAGTGATTAACGACTGATCAGGATTTCTTCCTGAATGAAATGATATAGTAGTCCCCGATATTTTTCCAGGGCCATTTTGATTTCCACTTATCTTCCATTTCTTTAAGCCATTTAAATAAGGCGGGTCTTTTGAAAGGAAAATTTTCTAAATAAGACGGGGGTACCATTGTGCAAAGTCCTTCCACGGATAACAGGTTATATCCGTCTTTCAAACTCCTCGTCACATAAGAAGGATTGTAATACCAGCATGTAAATTGTTCACCTTCTATATTTGCCTTAACACCTTTACGACCAAAGAACCGACGGAAGGCGGTTTTGAATTCACCTTTTACCAGCATCATGGTTTCCCACAAACAAAACTTTGGGAGAATAACCAGGGTCACGATGCCACCGGGATGAAGTAACGATGAGAATGACCGAAGAACTTTATCTAATTCCGGGGTGCAATTCAAACCAGCAAAATTTGAAAAGATGAGGTCGTAGGGCCCACGGTTTTTCAATTCTTCCAATGCACTAAAGGAACAGATTTCGGTTGAAATCTTAGACCCAAGGTTTGCCTGTTTTACCTTATCTGCAAGTTTCTCCTGCATGCGGGTTGAAATATCTGTTGCATGAACCCGGTGACCCTGTTCGGCAAACCAAATTGCATCCTCCCCGGTACCTGCGTTCAGTTCAAGTATCCTGCTATCGGGCTTCAGGTATTGACTTACATGCTCTCTGACACGTCGCCGCTTGTATTGAATGATGATATTCGAAGAATAGAGTTGATCAAAAATCGCCGACTGTTTGCTGAAAGCTTTTTCCGCGGCCTGCTCATTTAAAGAATTAACCCTTTCGTTCACGATGCAGCAGGTTTTTCAAGTGAGTTCAATCTCAATTTGGCAATCATTGTTGCCGGTACATAATAAAAGCAGGATAATGCCTTTCTCATTTTTTTCAATGAGCCCGCTGCCGGCCTGGATAAGAGTTGCTTTATGCTTTCTAAGGCAAGATGCATCCGGTAGCTTCTATGGACGTAGCGATACAGTTGTTTATAAAAAGCTGGTTGGTAGGTATTACGAAACATCAATGCCATTTCATCTGAGTCGGTCCAGTTTGTTTTTACGTCCAGATCAGCTTTTACTTTTTCATAAAAAACAGTACCCGGTAATGGATAAGAAACAGAGATGCCGATCTCGTGAGGCAAGAGTTTATTGATCATGCTTACAGTTTTTCGTATGTCTTCTTTCGTTTCTCCTAAATAGCCAAACTGGATAAAGAACGAGGGTTTCATTCCATATTTGCGGATAAGCTTTGTAGATGATTCTATTTGATCGACAGTTGTTCCTTTATCCATTGCATCTAAAATCTTCTGTGAACCACTTTCCGCCCCCATCCAGATATTATCACAGCCGGCACGTGCAAGATCACGGACATAATTCTCCTGTAACAAAAGATCGGCCCTGGCTTGTATTTTGAATTTGAATCGTAGATTTTCTTTTTCCACCAAATCGGCAAACTCATTTACCCAGCCTGGCTTCAGGCCAAAGATGTCATCACAAAACCATACGTGATCAAACCGAAATCTTTCCTTCAGCATTTTCAGCTCATTCACGACGTTTTGTGGTGAACGGGAATTGTAGCGATTGCCATAGATCGGTTTTGCACACCAGTTACATTTGAATGGGCAGCCTCTTGTCGTCCCCATATTGATCGAAAAATATCCTGCATGAGTCATCCACGAATCACGATATGGTTTGATGTCGATAAGATCCCAGGCCGGGTTGGGCAGGCTATCAAGATCTTTTAATACAGGCCTTTTGGTTGTCTTAATAATATGATCTGTCTGTCTCACAGCCAGCCCGGGAATCGAAGAAAAGTCATTCTCATTTTTCTGCAAACGATTCACCAGCTCGGCCAAAGTCATTTCCGCTTCACCAACCAGGACGAAATCGGCTCCCTCTTCAATATATTTTTCATAATGATCGGTCGAATCAGAACTTGAAACAATCACTTTGCAGCCTCTCTCCTTTGCCAGCTTACACATAGTGAATGCGGCTTCGCGCATATTGGTCAGACACATCTTGGTGAGATAATTAAACCCGTCATCATAAAGCACCAAAATATCCGGCTTGAATTTTTCAATTGACGGGATGATCTCTCCCGGCTCTTTGGCAAACATTACATCGTGTAAAGAAACTTCATGGCCCTGTTCACGCATCAAAGCAGCAGCATATAATGTTCCCAAAGGCGGATAAGGAAGCCCCGTTTCCCACTGTTTGGGATCAAAGCGTAAAAAATAAGAATGTGAAAAAAGAATCCTCATCGTTTAATTTTCCCTTACCGGGTTTACCTGCGGCGGCAAATTAAGATAGCAGACGCACTTTTTACAAATATCGTTCCTATCAATATCCAGGTTTTTTCT
>DASTIZ010000089.1:0-6290 GCA_035717045.1 Chitinophagaceae bacterium | reverse complement strand
ATTGGATAAATGCATTTAAGAATAAATCACAGTCACCGGGAAGTTTTTTGAATGCGGGATCAGTTACTGAAACAATTTTGCTGGGTGCAGTTTCATTACGGGCAAAGAAAAAAGTTGAATATGATTCGGCAAACATGAAGATCACGAATGATGAAGCAGCCAATAAATATTTTTATCGGGAATACAGACCAGGCTGGGAGATGTGATTTGGAATAATCTATGTGTGGACCATGTTTTCTATTGTGCCTATACGGTAATATAATTTCGCGACATAGGGACATCGGTACATAGAACTCACATAATTGCAATGAACGACTCAAAAAATTGATAATCATGGATAGAAGAATTTTTTTAGAAAACTCATTTACTATTGGTGCAACAGGAATGATTGCACCGTCACTTTTAATTGAAAAAAACATGAGTAATACCGTAAACGAAACGAAAGATGATATTTCCATTGCCCAATGGGCATTGGTAGAAGAAATCAGAGCCGGTAAATGGAAAAATCTTGACTTTCCAAAGATTGCCCGCGAAGACTTTGGAGTCAACGGGATCGAGTTTGTCAATACATTGTTTGAAGTGCCGACAGAAAGTTACCTGAAGCAATTAAAGCAAAATGCAAAAGATCACGGCGTGACGATGGTATTGATCATGTGTGATGCCGAAGGAGATGGCGCTGCTGACACAAAAGAAGGGCAAAAACAATTTGCGATAAACCATCGCAAGTGGATCGATATTGCACAGTATCTCGGTTGTCATGCCATACGCACCAATTGCCGGGGTCCACAGAATGCAGACAAAAAAGAAGCCTTAAAGTGGGCAACCGATGCATACAACCAATTGCTTGACTATGCAAAGCCTGCGAACATCAGTGTCGTGATAGAAAATCACGGTGGCGTCTCCAATGATGCAGACTGGATGGTCGAGCTGGTTAAGAAGCTGAAAAATCCGTTGTTTGGCACCTACCCCGACTGGCGACAACCTTCAAATGATTTTGATAATTATGAATACCTGAAAAAGACATTGCCTTATGCAAAAGGGATGTCTTATCGTAATCAACCGGACGATGCATTGACCATAAAGATGATCGAGCTAAGCAAAAAAGGTGGGTATAAGGGTTGGTATGGGATCGAGTCAAGTGGGAGAGAGGCCATCAAAAAAGGGATTGAGCTATTGAAGAAGCATTTGCTGAATCAATCCTGATCTAAAATTTGTTTTATAAAATTCCCATTATTTTCATAATTAGGTCCGGGGACATTCTTTATGCTTTTCCGATTTGGATCATTATTAAAAAGAGGTTAGCATGGCATGTCACAACGCCATCGCCAAATTCTTACACCCATTTGCCATCGTATTGTTCAATGGCCGGTTTTGAATTTGCCGATTTTTTTCGAGGAGCTCAAATGATCTTTTTTCGGTCTTACCCATCAACTTAGTATACCCGACGATATCGGTGAATTTAATTGCCGCGAGTTGGCTGTATTGAGACATGCTAAAAGTTACTTGAAGTCTTCCGGATTAGTTTTTTCCGGAAAACTCATCTTATCCAATACTTAATCTGCGGGCAGGTTCATCTTCTTCAACAAAGCCGTATGACGTGGATCGTTTTCGAGGCTTCTCAAACGTGGATCCCCTTTTAAGAAAAGAAGCCAAACGTCTTTTTCTTTATAAGCTTGATCAAGTAATTCCAGGGCTTTGTCCTTTTCCCCGCGTTGGGCCCGGATGATTGCCATCCGATAGCTGATATTACCATGAGTCTGGGTTGTAATTTCCTTCACTTTTTCGTCAGCCTTCTTTGTGTTACCCAGGGCATAGTAGGCCCGTGCCAATCCAAAATCTTTAAAACTCTTATCTGTTTCCTGCTCCACTTCGATAAGAGTTTTTTCTGGTTTTCCCTGCAGAAGATAGACTTCACCTATGAATGTATGTGCACGGGGCCACTGTGGATTGAGTTCCAAAGCTTTTTTAAATGAAATAATGGCTTCATCCGTGTAATTGGCAGCATATTGCAGAAGTCCAAGATTAATATATGTTATTGGTCTCAGGGGGTCCAGATTTATTGATTGCCTTATGAACCTTATTCCTTCATCAAAACGTCCCATGCTACGGTATAAGTAACCACTGATTCTCAAAACTTCAGCGTTGCCTGGTTCAAGGTTCAGCGCGTTTTTAAATTCTCTTTCCGCCCCATCAAAATCATAATCATTCATTTTGACCATTCCCAGTGTCCGGTGTCCTTCTGCCAGGGTATTGTCAAGCTCGATGGATTTGGTGGCAGCTTTCCTTGCATTTTCATAGCCCTGTTTTCGGTCAATCCAGCTCCAGGTGGCTTGTAAGGTAAAACATTTTGCCACCCCCGCCCAACTGCGGGCATTCAATGAGTCGATTGCCAGTGCATCCCGGTATAAGGCCATTGCTTTTTGCATACTAAGACTATCTCTCTTGTCAGAAAAATAATCACCCTGAAGAATAAGGTTATAAACGTCCGTATTATTAATTGCAGAAGAACCTTCACCATCACTAGTGGGAAGGAGTCTTAATTTTAGTTGCTTCACCACAGCACCCGCTATATCATCTTGTAATTTAAAAATACCTTCTAAGTCCCGGTCATATGTTTGGCTCCACAATTGTGAACCGTCAGTTGCTCTTACTAATTGAGCTGTCACGCGGATCTTCTTTCCATCTTTACGAACACTTCCTTCTAAAATATGTGCCACTCCTAATTTTTGTGCAATACTCTTTAGGTCTTCGCTCTTCCCCTTGAAAGAGAAAGAAGAAGTACGGCCAATCACTTTCAATTCTGGTATTTTTGAGAGAAGATTCAGCAGCTCTTCGCTTAATCCATCGGAGAAATATTCCTGGTCTTTACCTTCACTCATATCAATAAAAGGTAACACTGCTATCGATTTTTCACTGATCGTTTCAGTAGATTTCTTTTGACCAGTGATGAACCAGAAAACAATAGCTAAAACACCAATAAGGGCAATTGCTGTTATCCATTTGACGAAGACTGTTTTTTTCGATATGCTTTTGAGTTTGCCCTGCATCTCTCCTCTTTTGGGTACTACAAAACCCGGGTTAGCCAGGGCAAAAACCTCCATCCGCTCTGATACGTTCTTGAAATCAAAAGAACCCAGGGAAACTAACAGGAAATCTGAATTATTTTTTATCTGGTCACGTATCGTTTTGGACATCAGTATCGCCCCCGGGATACCCAACGATTCTATCCTTGAGGCGATATTAACGCCATCGCCAAAAACATTTTCATTTTTAAACACTACATCACCCATGTGCAAACCTATCCGGACGGGAACGACAGGCGTTTCGCTAAATGCTTTTTGCAATGCAATCGCACAATCAACGCCACTCATGGAACTTTCAAAGGCAAGCAGGCAGCCATCACCAAAGAATTGGACAATACGTCCCTCGTGATCAGGTGCAATTCTTACCAACACCTCTTTAAAACGGTTGAGTTGTACCATTGCGCTTTGCTCATCTTTTTGCATTATTGCAGTGTACCCGGCAATGTCGGCAAAAAGAATAGCGGCAAGTTTGTGATCATTGGACATAGTGTGAAGCCCATTTTATTTTCAGGAGTGATCCATCTTCCAATATTTTTTATTAGTCAAATGCTTTTTGTTCATATTACCCATTAACGCTGTTGGTTAGGAAGGTAACCAACTTTACGTATCGATTAAATGACCTTTATCATTCTCTCCTAATTCAATAATTTGGTTTGATAAAGGTTTATGATGCGAATGTTTCGGATAATAAATTTAGGCTTCTTGTTCACCATTATCAACTGTTGTCGTGTGCGCGATGATATCAGAAAACATGATTGCTGCAAGTTGACGGTATTCGTGAATAAGATTAACTTCTACTCAGGAAAATTCATTCTTTTTATAAATGGTTGGAAACGGGGATCAGTTCTTAAAAATGAACATGATGGAAAGGATTTAATAAAAGGAAGTATGCTATCCCGCTGTGAAAAGGCCAGTTCCATAAATTCAAAAGCCTGGTCATATTTGTTTGTAAAGTAAGAGGCAGCGCTCAGTACCATCCCTGAAATATATTCGGTCTTTGACCGCCTGATCAATTCATCAGAGATATTTTGAATTTCCGGCTCTATCCCTCTTAGTGAGTAAACCCAGCATAATTCGACTAATGGCCAGGGATGCCGGGAAGAAATTTGGGCACATGTTTTTAAGGCTTCTATGGCTTCTTCGTATCTTCCCAGGCAAGCCAGGCTTATTCCCAATGCTCTGAATCCCGGAAAAGAATTTGCGTCGATTTCTATGGCCATTTTTGCTGCCTGTAATGCCTCTTCAAATTTACCCGCGGTTATATACGTCACGGATAATACATGATGTGATAATGATACAAACGGTTCCAGTAGCTCCGCGGCGTTTCTTGCCTCTTCAATTCCTTCCTCGAATTTTCCTTTTACAACCGATAAGAGGTAGCTGTGCCAGTAATGCGCCACTGCATAGTTGGGGTTGATCTGAAAGACTTCCTGAAATCTTTTTTCTGCTTCCTCCCAGTTCCAGCCATAAAAAACATTTATGAATGCCAGCGTAGTAAAACCTTCTGCATTGAGGGGATCTGATTGAATGGCTTTTTCAGCGTTAAGCCTTGCTTTTGGCATTCCTTCATTTGGAGGCATTGCTCCATAGAAACATAACATTGAATAAGCGTCGGCCATTCCTGAATATGCCAGTGCAAACGCCGGATCTATTTCCAGCGCTTGTTGAAAATATTCAAGCCCTTTTTTAATACCGGCCCCGCGCTTGTTCAAATAAAAACGACCCTTTAAATACAGGTCATAGGCATGTGTATGTTCGGTAGGATTTTTCTGTATGATGGCTTTTTCTTTTTCGAAGAGAGATAACTTTAGTCTCTCAGTAATTGCAAAAGCGATCTCGTCCTGTATGAGAAAAATATCATCTATGTTCTTATCATACCGTTCAGACCATAAGTGGAATCCGTCTTCAACATTGATCAGTTGAGCTGTAACGCGGAGCTTTCTGCCCTGTTTGCGTACACTGCCTTCCAATACCGTACCTACGTTAAGTTTTTGTCCTACTAAACGCAGGTCAATATTCCTGTTTTTGAAATGAAAAGAGGACGTACGGCCGGCAACTCTCAGTTCCTTCAGATGGGTTAATGAATTGATGATCTCTTCTGTTATTCCATCGCTGAAATATTCCTGTTCCGGATCGTTGCTCATATTTACAAATGGCAGCACTGCCACCGATTTGATCGTTCTTGGTTCTTTGAATTTTCCCTGGAGATCACGCCTGTCCGGAACCGGGAAACCGTCGTTTGACAGAACAAAGACCTCGATTGGCTCTTTCACGTTGCGGAATTCAAAATTGCCTAAAGAAGTTAGTTCGAATTCCGGCTTGTTTTGAATTTGTTCCCGGACAGTATTGGAAAGCAATACAGCACCCGGAACACCCATACTTTCAATACGGGAGGAAATATTGACGCTATCGCCATATATATTACCTTCTTCGATAACAATATCTCCCATATGGAGACCAATGCGAGCCGGTACAGAAGGAGCTGTCCGGAAACCTTCCTGTAGGACCCTGGCACAACTCACCGAATCGGTCGCATTCGGGAAAATGACAACACAACCGTCGCCATAATATTGAATGATCTCCCCGCCAAATTGGGTGACATTTAACGCCAGGTTTTCTTTAAAACGATGTAGTTTTTGTAAAGCCAATACTTCATTATCCTGCATCATAGCGGTATAACCGACAATATCGATAAACATAATAGCTGCGAGTTGGCGAGTGGCTGACATAGAAAGACCTTCGACATTGAAAGGTAACGAAAAAGCTGCCGCAATCAGAAGGTAAATAGAAAAGCACTCATCTATTCCATTCCCATTTTCTTCAATAACTCTTTAAATCCCTCTTCATTTCGCAGCGGGTCAAACAGTTTATCGACTTTAATGCTGATCAGGCCATAATCATATAGGCGATAAGCAAGGTTAAGTTTTTCCAGTGCTTTTTGCTTTTCACCCATCCAGGCATGCAGAATACCTGTTTGGAAGGCATGATCGTATGGTGAAACATTGTCCAGTGAATCAATGATCTTTTTTGCCTGTTCCATTTTGCCGGTTTTAATATAGGCAAGACTTTTTAAGAGGGAAAAAGGCAACCTGTTGCTGTAAAATAGAACACTATCATACTGATCTTTTAAGAAATGGTACATCAATGAAGTACCGGGTATTGAATCGGAGCTATTATTCGGTCTCAATGAATTTCTGTAAGCAATAT
>DASTIZ010000088.1:0-13197 GCA_035717045.1 Chitinophagaceae bacterium | reverse complement strand
GTTTTTACGAAGTGGCAAAGGATTATCCTGAATTAAAAGCTGATGACATAATTGTCGATGACCTATGCATGAAGCTTGTCACAAGACCCGATTTACTTGATGTAATTGTTCTCACCAATTTGCAGGGCGATATTGTGTCGGATCTTTGTGCAGGGCTGGTTGGCGGTTTAGGATTTGCACCCTCTGCAAATATTGGAGATCATATTTGCATTTTTGAAGCCGTGCATGGTACCGCTCCCGATATTGCAGGAAAAAATATTGCAAATCCAACTGCTTTGCTCTTAAGCGGAATTTCTATGCTGCATCATGTGGGACTAACTTACAACGCAGCGACCATTGAAAATGCTTTGCTTTACACGTTGGAAAATGGTGTGCATACGGGTGATTTTGGCGATAAAAAGATCCCTCCGGTAAATACCACTCAGTTTGCAGACGCGATCATAAGCAATTTTGGTAAACAGCCTAAGACAAATGCAAAAGAAGTAATTCCTAACAAACCCGGCACACCGGCCCCTTTCAAACTGGAAGAAAACCCCATGATGATTTCTAAAGAAACGGTGAGTGAAAAAATTGTTGGCGTTGATATGTTTATTGAAAGTGATGAACAGCCATTGCAAGTGGCACAGGAATGTCAGCAGCACGCCGGGAAAAAATTTAAGCTGATTAATATCAGCAATCGCGGTACACAGGTGTGGCCAACCGGTTCTGTATATACTAATCTTGTTAATCAGTACAATGCCCGTTTTGAAAGTTTACATGGTGACACGCTTACTCAGCAAGATATAATCGAACTATATTTAAGACTTAGCGGAAACTTTAAAGTATGTTCCTTTGAATTATTGAATATGTGGGGTGATAAAAGAGCCTATTCACTGGCTCAGGGTCAGTAAATGACTTTTACTATTGGATAAATTCTCAGGCAGTATGTCTCTTCATATCCATACTGATCAACTTCCCTTCCAGTACATTGGCTAATTCAACAACAGCATTGTTCTCATTCTTCCTTGCATTCTTAGTATGCGTGGGATAAAGAGACACACCGGTGTAAATGTTGTAATGCAACGTAAGGGAATTGCCATGGAAATTGAAGTCCCAGTCTATGCTGTCGAAATCGTCTTCCTTGCGGCGAAAATCAATGTTAAAGTCTTTGCTGAGAATATCGGCAACCTGGTAGAATCGCTTCAGACCGCCGTCGTCATCGAGAATGGCTTCGGTGCAGCCAAGGGCAATGCGTAGGGTAAGGCTCATAGTTTGTACGTTTTTAGGTTTTAGAAAAGGATATTTGGCTTTCGTTTAAGAGATCGTATATATTCTATGACTTAAACTTCTTTGCTTTTCTTGCTGCTTTTTCCGATTCAGGATCACCACTCACGATCTTCTCGGCACCAATATTTCGTCCATCGGTTTTGCAGCCATACTTGGGTTTGAAGATGTTCCCCCACAATTTACAGGATGAAAGCGCCATAGTCAGGATAACACAGACCAGGAGAATTTTCAGGGCTTTCATAGTTTGCTTTTTGTTTCAACGAATCTACGACGAAAAAATTGCACGTGCCAGAGTAAATGTACGAGGGGAGACGGAAGTCTGAGGTCTGAGGACTGAAAGAAAGCGGGGAAATGATGCATTTATTGTACGTTTTCAGACGTCCTTCCTCAGACCTCAGACTTCCGATTCCCGACGTCAGACATCAGACCTCAGACTTCGGGTTCCTGAACCAATCGGCATATCGCACATAATTATTCGCGATCCTGTTTATTTCCCCGCTGATCATGTCCGGAGAAATATCTTTCACTTTTTTGGCAGGTACACCCGCATAAATGCTGCCAGCTTCACAGATTGTACCTTCAAGTACCACCGCGCCCGCGGCAATGATGGTATTGCTATTGACTATTGCTCCATCCATGATAATTGCGCCCATTCCTACGAGCACATTATCTTGTAATGTGCATCCATGGACGATCGCATTATGACCAATAGAAACATTATCCCCGATTGTAGTTCCAAATCGCTGGTAAGTACAATGAATACATGCCCCATCCTGTACGTTCACTTTGTTACCCATCCTGATAAAATTTACATCGCCCCGAACAACCGCATTAAACCAAATACTGCAATCATTCCCCATTACGACATCACCTACTATGGTTGAGTTAGGCGCCAAGAAACAATTGGTACCAAACTCCGGGAACTTATTTTCTACTGGAAGTATTACAGGCATCGGAATAGTTTGATAGTTCATAGATTGTCAATGGTGAATGGTCAAATGGCAATTGGCAATATGCAAGTGGCAATGCCTGGGTCTATTCACAATTCACCATCGCAAATTAGAGAATTTCCTTGCGCCTTTGCGCGGCCTTTGCGTTCTTTGCTGAAATAATCTTACTTGAATCAGCGGGAGCTTTTTCTTAAACACCTTGCGCAAACATCGCCATCGCCCATGGCCTTTGAAATCGCAAAAGCGGAGGGCTGTTTACTCTACGATGTGCAGGGAAAAGAATATATCGATCTCATTGGGGGCATCAGTGTTGCTAACGTCGGGCATCGGCATCCAAAAGTAGTGGAAGCCATAAAAAAACAACTGGATGCTTATTTGCACGTGATGGTTTATGGTGAATTCATTGAATCGCCGCAGGTACAATATGCAAAATTGCTAACGGATAATTTGCCGTCTTCACTCAACACGGTTTATTTTACCAATTCAGGGGCCGAAGCGATTGAAGGATCAATGAAATTGGCCAAGAGAGTGACCAATCGCACACAGATCATTGCTTTCAAAAATTCTTATCATGGTTCTACACAAGGTGCATTAAGTATAATTGGAGATGAATACTGGCGAAATGCATTCCGGCCGTTACTGCCTGATGTTTTGCACCTGCACTACAATTGTTTTGAATCATTAGATGAGATATCCGGGCGAACAGCCTGTGTGATCCTTGAGGTCGTACAAGCTGAAGCCGGCGTAGTTGTTCCATCAGGAGAATGGATAAAGGAAATCAGAAAAAAATGTACGGCAACTGGAACACTTTTGATAATTGATGAAATTCAAACGGGTTTTGGAAGAACAGGTAAACTCTGGGGATTTGAAAGGTATGATATCACGCCTGACGTTTTAGTTTTAGGAAAAGCATTGGGAGGAGGCATGCCTTTGGGTGCCTTTATCGCCAATCAAAAGCTCATGAATGCCTTTACTGAACACCCGGTACTTGGCCATATTACAACTTTTGGCGGTCACCCTTTATCCTGTGCAGCAGGTATGGCCGCCATGAAAGTATTATTGGAAGAGAATATTATTGATAGCATTCGCGGGAAAGAAGATCTCCTGATGTCCTTGGTTGTTCATGAAAAAATAAGATCGTATCGCTCATGCGGTCTTTGGCTCTCGCTCACATTTGATTCTTTTGAGACCAATAAAAAGGTAATTGATAACTGCATAACAGCCGGGCTGATGACTGATTGGTTTTTATTTTCTCCAGGTTCTTTGCGCATTTCGCCTCCTTTAATAATTTCACGCGGGCAGATAACCCGGGCCACCGAAATATTAAGATCGGCGATGGATAGTATCTGAAATCTTATTTATGAAACGCCTGACCCTTACCCACCTGTTATTAATTACCTGCATCCTGGCCCACGCACAGCAAACGAAAACCACCAATACACTTTTATGGCGGATCACGGGCAAAGAGCTTACCAGGCCTTCGTATCTGTATGGCACGATTCATTTAATGGATAAAAAGGTTTTTTTTCTTTCTATACAAGGTTCATGAATCAGATGACGACTATCTCCCAACGCCGGCCGAAAAGCCAACTTATTACCTGGCCGTCGCCGGTCCCTTTTCAATCAATACCAAAGATTATTTCAGTACCCATGCACTGACAGGCGTTTACTGGAAAGAGGAATACGATGAAAAGAAGATTGATGAGCTATTGAAAAAATATATTGCAGGTTCCAAAGGAGAAAAGTAGCTCATCAACCATTTCTTTGCTTCTATACCATTGCAGTACACCGCAATTACCTGTTTCTCGTTTTTGAATTAATAACAGGTTTGCGTATATTCAATAATTATTAAACCAAAATTATCAAGTATGAAAAAACTACTGCTTTTCGTCGTTGCGACGTCATTGCTTTCCGTTTCGTTCGGAAATCGAATTACCGAAATCAATCCCGCCATCAATGCAAAGAATGTTTTCCTCCCGGTGGGTAAATCAGGAAAGACCATTTCACTTATGGAACTTTCCACGATCACGATAAAGGATTTTGAAACACTTACCGAGCGGAAAATGAGATTCCTGGACCGTCTTGCATTTAAGGCAGGTCAAAAAAAGCTTAGAAATAGTATAGCTGAGGATGGAACAATTAATAAGAAAAAACTTCAAAAATTTGTAAATAAGTTTTACGCAGGGGAAACTAGTTTTCATATTGGTGGATTCTTGCTCGGCTTAATACTCGGCCTGATTGGCGTATTGATCGCTTATTTGATAAATGATGAAAAGAAAAAGAGTCGTGTTAAGTGGGCATGGATCGGTTGGGCTATTTGGCTGGCAATCCTTCTTGTTGCAGTGGTAATATAACAATCAAATAGTAACGATAATGCCACCGTTAAATGGTGGCATTATCTATTCCACTTCAATAATTACCTCGACTTCGACGGCAATATTTGATGGCAGGGCGTTCATCCCAACCGCTGATCTTGCATGTTTGCCTCTGTCACCAAAGATCTCGACCATAAGATCGGAATACCCATTAATGACCTTTGGCTGATCTTTAAAATCATCAGTGCAATTCACCATACCCAATACTTTTACAACCCTTTTCACTTTATTCAAACTGCCTAATTCCGACTTTATCACGGAAAGATGATTTATAGCAGTTAATCTTGCCGCTTCATAACCCTGTTCGATGGTCAGGTCTTTCCCAACTTTGCCTGTAATCAGGGTGCCATCGGGTTTTGTTGGTCCTTTACCAGCAAGATATAACAGGTTGCCAACCCGAACTGCGTTTACATAATTGGCAACCGGCTTTGATGGTTCGTTTAAGGTTATTCCTTTTTCTTTTAGTCTTGTTTCAGCATCTTGTGCCCTTGACATCGTATTTAATAAAATAACGAGTGGAAGGCCGAATAATATTTGTTTCATTTTATATAAGATTAAATAGATAAACTGCTATCACGCCTCCAATAACCGGGCCTATAACCGGTATCCAGGAATAACTCCAATCACTGTTCCTTTTATTTTTTATTGGTAAAATGAAATGAGCTATTCGTGGCCCAAGATCTCTTGCAGGGTTAATAGCATAACCGGTAGGCCCGCCAAGCGATAATCCAATTCCCAATACTAATAAACCAACAGGTAACGCATCTAAGGTACCTAGTGCAGTTTCGGGTTTCGACATTGCCATAGCGCCGAAGACAAGAATAAAAGTACCGATCACCTCAGTGATCAAATTATGAGTAGTACTCCTGATAGCGGGCCCGGTGCAAAACACCGCAAGTTTTGCATCGCCATCCGGTGTTTCATCAAAATGTTGTTTATAGGCAACCCAGACTATCACAGCTCCTGCAATAGCACCTGCAAATTGTGCAGCAATATAAGTGGGTAACAAAGAAGAATCGAAATCAGTGAATGCCGCCATGGCAATTGTTACAGCCGGGTTCAGGTGCCCGCTTCCCCCGAGTTTGTTTGCCGCATAAACGCCAAGAAAGACGGCCATTGCCCAGCCAAAAGTGATCACGATCCACCCGCTGTTATTACCTTTCGTTTTGTTCAAAACAACATTTGCCACCACACCATCACCCATAATGATAAGTAACATAGTGCCGATAAATTCGCCAATAAAAGGAGACATAAGCAATCGGAATTAATAATTAACAATTAATAATTAATAATTGGGAAGATAGTTCTTTGCCATGGAATTAAAGTTATCGATTTGGGTTTTTGTCCAGCTCCTATCTTTACCCATTTCTTTTGCCATCAAGTTAGCAACCAGTGAGGCCGATTCAATGGCAGCGTTTGCATCAAGCAGCAGCGCTCTTGTTCTCCGCGCCAGCGCATCTTCGACAGTCATGCACATTTCACTTTTTATCGCCCACACCAGTTCGGCTTTTATGTATGGTAATGCGGGATGTATCAATTCAGCAAGCGAACTTTCTTTTTTAATTGACTCATGAATGTAAACTTCATCAGCGCCGTAATAATAGAGGGGTGCTGTGTAATTGTTGTTTTCCCTGGAACCATGAATAGGCAATATCCTGGTAACACACTCCTTATCACTCATACCTGCTTTATGAATGGCAATTTCCATTACATCTTCAGCCATTTTCCTGTATGTGGTCCATTTACCACCTGTAATGGAAATCAGTTCAGAGTCAGATACCGATATGTTATGATCTCTTGAAATTGAAGAGGTAATTTTTGTATTGCTTTTAACCAATGGCCGTAAGCCTGCAAAAACACTGCGTATCTCATTATACGAGGGGTCTTTTTTCAGGTATCGATGAATATGCTGCATTACAAATTCGATCTCCTCCTTAAATGCTATGGGTTCGATCATTCCTGTTTCTACACTGCCATTAAAATTGACAGGGGTATCTGTCGTACCCACAATTATTTTATTATGCCAGGGCACAGCAAATAATACGCGGCCATCATCTGTTCTGGGGATCATGATCGCTGTGTCGGATAAGAGAAAGTCTTTGTCGAAAACAAGGTGAATACCCTGGCTGTGCGAGATCAATGGCGCTGCAGCATGATCATCCATTTTCGTGATACTATCGGAAAAAATGCCGGTTGCGTTGATAACTACTTTTGCTCTTATTTCATAAAATGCTGAGCCTGGCGGAGCATCTGTCAACTGATCTTTGGCGATCACTCCACACACTTTACCGTTCTCCTTCATCAGGCCCTCTACGCCCATATAGTTAAGCACTACGGCACCATGATCGGCGGCAGTCATGGCCAGGTGAACAGCCAATCGTGCATCATCAAATTGTCCATCGTGATATAGAACACCGCCACGCAAACCATCTTTATCAAGATTAGGTGCCACCGCAAGTGTTTCTTCCTTATTTAAGAATTGTGAGGGCCCCAACCCGAGGCTCCCCGCCATCCAATCATAGACTTTTAATCCAATCCCATAAAAAGAATTTTCCCACCATTTATAATTAGGTATGACGAATGACTGATTCTTTACCAGGTGAGGAGCATTTTTTCTTAGTAGTCCTCTTTCTTTTAATGCCTCCATCACCAATTTGATATTGCCCTGCTGCAAATAGCGAACACCACCGTGAACAAGCTTTGTGCTCCGCGATGAAGTTCCTTTGGCAAAATCATATTTCTCCAGCAAAACAGTTTTACAACCTCTTGATGCAGCATCTACGGCAATGCCTAACCCGGTAGCACCACCACCGATGATGCAGATGTCGAATTCTTTTCTACCCCCAAGCTGGGCGATCATTCCTTCCCTGTTCATTTTTTGATACCGGTTTTGCGTAGAAATGTTCGATGCTCAATGTTCAATTTTCAATACTCAATTTATTGCAACATTCTTCATTGAACATTGAGCATTGATAGTTGTCCGAAAGGACTCTTTTGGAGAGCATTGAACATTTCTATAAATTAACCATTTGCCCATGCTATCGCAGCCGCCACCGCTCTTTGCCATCCATTCACTAATTCATTTCTTTCGTTATCATCCATCGATGGCGAAAATTCTTTATCTGAATGCCAGTGTTTTTGGATCTCATCAACATCTTTCCAATAACCAACAGCAAGACCCGCTAAATAAGCAGCACCGAGTGCTGTTGTCTCCGTAATTTTCGGGCGAATGACTTTTGTGTTCAGGATATCACTTTGAAATTGCATCAGAGTATTATTGATCGTTGCCCCGCCATCTACCCGCAATTCAGCAATAGAAATCGCCGCATCGGCCTCCATCGCTTTGAGTACATCATAAGTTTGATACGCGATACTGTCGATAGCCGCTCTGGCTATATGCGCCTGGCCGCTGCCCCTTGTCAATCCAAAAATGCTTCCCCTGGCATGCGGGTTCCAATGCGGCGTTCCCAACCCGGCAAATGCAGGAACGATATAAACTCCCTCACTATCTTTTACGGTAGCAGCCAACGTCTCTACTTCAGCAGAATTGCGGATCATTTTTAGTCCATCACGTAACCATTGTACTACGGCGCCGGCAATAAAAACACTTCCTTCTAGTGCGTATTCAGTCCTGTTATCGATCTGCCAGGCAATCGTTGTGAGCAAATTATTTTTTGAGGCAATCGCTTTTGTACCGGTGTTCATTAACATGAAGCAACCTGTGCCATACGTATTCTTTACCATTCCAGGTTTCGTGCACATTTGCCCAAACAATGCTGCTTGTTGATCACCTGCGATGCCGGCGATGGGTAATTTTATTTCCGGAACAATATTTCCCGTTGTTCCATAAATCTTGCTGGATGGTTTTACTTCCGGCAAAACTGACCGGGGAATAGTAAAGAGATCAAGCAACCCATCGTCCCAGTTACAGGAATGAATATTCATCAGCATTGTTCTTGATGCATTGGAAACATCCGTGACATGGATCTTCCCACCACTTAATTTCCAAACCAGCCAGCTATCGATGGTGCCAAACGCTAATTCGCCTCTTTCTGCTCGTGTTCTTGCACCGGGAACATTGTCCAGTATCCATTTCAATTTTGTCGCCGAGAAATAAGCATCGATCACCAGTCCTGTCTTCTCTTGAATTGTCTTTGCATGTCCTGCTGATTTTAGTTCATCACAAAATGCGGCGGTTCTCCTGTCCTGCCATACAATTGCGTTATAGATGGGCAGTCCGCTCCCACGATCCCAAACAACAGTGGTTTCTCTTTGATTGGTGATACCGATGCCGGCGATTTGTTTCATGGTGATATTTGCTTTGGCCACAGCTTCAGCCATGGTGCCAAATTGTGTACTCCATATTTCTTCCGCATCATGCTCCACCCAACCGGGTTGTGGAAATATTTGCCTGAATTCTTTTTGTGCCGTGCTTACAATATTTCCATGTTTATCAAAAACAATGCTTCGGCTGCTCGTGGTACCCTGGTCGAGTGCAAGAATATAGTGTGACATGAGAGAAAATTAAAAGTGAATAGTGATTGGTCTATTGTTAAGAGTAAGATAGTGAAAAGTTGGAAAGTAATGATCCCTTAATGCTACGATTGGATTTACTTGCGTCGTCCCGACTCAATTTGGATTCTACCTCAACTCGAATTATCAACCTAAACCTCGGAGAAAAGTCACAAAGAATCACGGAGAATCTTTGGGTCTGCTGGTGTCTCCGTGGTCAAAAACACCAATAAGGAACTTTGGCGTAATTTCGTCATTGAGTTATGCCAGAACTTCAACCAGCAAAAAGACGGACATTCAGAAAGATCTTAGGATGGTTAACGGTCATTATTATTATTATGATAATCATCGGCCTTTGGTGGAAATATTATTTTGTATTTGGGGAGGGCGTAAAATCGGGAGAATTAAATTACGTAGTGAAGAAAGGTAATCTTTTTAAGACTTATGAAGGCAAGCTAATACAATCAGGAATCCGCTCAAAAACTCCCGGTTCCATTCAATCATATGAATTTGAGTTTTCCGTCGTCAACGATAGCATTGCGAACATACTAATGAACAATAGCGGCAATTATTTTGATCTTCACTATAAAGAATACAAAGGGGCCCTTCCATGGAGAGGGTACAGTCCTTATGTAGTAGATAAGATCGTTTCAATGAGAACGGTGGATAAATGATCTCCAAAATCAAAAGGTCAACCTGAAACTTCCAAAAATTCCAAAACGTTTTGCCCTTTCTTTTGGCAAAGGGGTGGGAAGAACTCTCCACACAAAATCAACACGAAGAACTTTTAAAATATTATCAATACCGGTACCTAGCTCAAGATAAGTACGACCATCCAGTGTCTGAAAGTCATAACCTGACTTGAAGTTAAGTGCTTTGTTTGCACCGCTCAGGCTTCCCCATAAGGTTTTGATGGTATAGAACTGGCGAAACCTGAGTTTTGGAATAAAACGAAAAATGCCGTTGCCAATATTATGCTCAAAACTGATGCCTGCATACTTATCATGGATAAACTCATATTTGTTCATCAGGCTAAAGGCATACTTATTATAATAATACAATTCATTACCAGGAGCAATGTCGAGAAATGTATAGGGCAGGGTGCCAAAGGTTTTTCCGGCATAAATATTAAAATCAAAATTGCCATAAGGCGGGATCTTGATATAATCATGAATACTTGCCATGATCTTTGTGTAGTTATAAGCGCTTTTCCCGACGCCGGAGATACCCTGCGTGATCCGGAATTCCGGAATTGGATAGGGACTCCCCAGACTGCTACGGAAAAAATTGCTTTCTAAAAACCTTTCGAGATAGGCGAAACGAAGCCGCAGTGAGATTTCAAAGGTCTTTAATGGCTTGCCACCTGACACAGAAAATGAATCCTTTGGCGGGATATTCTCCAATGGGTTGAATTGCTTAAGCACAGAAGCAAATAATGCAGAGAACCCGGATTTTGTTTCATGAAAAAACTCAAATCTTGATTCTTCGATCTTCATTCGTTTGATAGGAATCCCCGACTTGCGGATCGCCAAGGCAAAAATGTTATCACTGCTTACTTCGCCAATGTAATTTTGTCCATAGTCAAGATCATTGATGTAAGAGCCATACAAATATGTTCTGGGATGTTTGGCCGGTAAAAAGAATAACTCTGCCTTGCCCTTTACTTTTTGATCCCTGAATCCATATGCCAGGTAAGTATGCCACCACACTTTCCGGTCCCACTTATAATTAGTACCGAGATCAAAACGGATGCGCAATCCTTCCCAATAGTTACCCGTTACCCAATTATACCAGGGACCCAGTTGGAAATTTCCTGTATTGAGGTAGCCCGTACCAATAAAATTGAGTGTGTTTGTAAATTTTTTAAAGACCGCAGCATTTGTCAACGTATCAATCATCCTGATGATGGATTTCTCATTCCTGGAAAGCTCTTCATGTCTTGCTGTTGTCCAATAGTCCTTTGGCTTTTCCGCGGCTCCGGGCAATGTAATTATTTCTTCAAGCAACTTGTTTTTATTCAACTCACGAATAACTGAAGAATCATTGATAACAATATTTCGATAGGTGG
Source organism: Chitinophagaceae bacterium (assembly GCA_035717045.1). GTDB lineage: Bacteria > Bacteroidota > Bacteroidia > Chitinophagales > Chitinophagaceae > VBAS01. The sequence goes on along the minus strand of DASTIZ010000088.1, from coordinate 2,026 downwards.
TTGTCTTACGACCGATGAATCCAAGAGCCTGTTTACCCATAGGAGTTATGTCAGCAACAAATTTGTCTTTTGCCAGAAACCATGTGGTTGAATCATCCAGCAAACGATATTCCTGAATCAGGCTCAGGGTTTCCAGGAAATTTACATTGGCATCATTTCCCAGCCGGAGATTCATTTTTTGTATAGCGAATGTGCCGGCATGTACCCAGCAATCACCCTCAAAAGTATTCTCACCCCGGCGTTTTGGTGTAAATACAAGATGATAATAACGATTCTTATTGATCACCTGTGTATCGGCCACCCGGTAGTAATAATAGGCATCGCCGTTATCACTGGCCGGGCTGACAAACTGTTTATTCATTACAGGGATAAAATTTCCGTAAACACTTACATTCTGATCCATGTTGCCAAGAAACTGGATCATGCTTTCATTCTTTACACCATTCGTATTGACAGCCTTGATCACTTCTCTTCGTCGCAACGGTTTTGGCTGGTAATAATAATCCGAGATCGCTTCAGTGAGATAGGTTGGAAGGAATGGCAGGCCTTCCGTAGTATCGATGCTGCTGCTAATGAGATCAGTGACCGGTCGTAACGGTTTGAATTTTGAAAATTTTTGAAAATTGAGATTCTTGATATCAAGTTCCAGTTTATTATACACTTCATACGAGAAATTCTGAAACTTGAACTTATCATTGCGGGCTTTATTCTCCACGATCTTTCGCCACAGGTACAAGCCCTTATTTATTTTGGTTTTGACATTGGCCCCCTCGTTAAATGTTCCGCGTTCCATGGTGATGTCAAGGGTGAGGGAATCCCGGTCGGGAGCCACATATAATTTGTACGGTTGATAACCAACACAGGTTATTTCTAAAGTGTCAGAGGGCCATTGAGAGAGGTCAAATTCAAACTTGCCTGATGAGTCAGACAGTTTTCCCACGGTTGAATTAAGAAATTGCAGGGATGCAAAAGGAATCGGCTCATCGCTATGGGCATCTTTTACAATACCTGCCAGGATCTTTCGTTGCGAAAAAACAAGCAGGCCGGGGAAGAAAAGAAGCAAAACAAGCAAGTACAGGTTCCTGGTTTTCATCAGCCGGCAAATTTACGGAACAGCCAGTTGTGGATATATTAATGCCGGTTTAAAGTCAATTGCTGGTAAAAAAATTTGGAAGTCCGGACTTTGATTACTTACTTTGTATTTCAAAGTGCTTTTTATGACCGAACAAAACCAGCAAACCCTTGAAACTCTCCAGGACATAAAACGTATGATGGAGCGATCCTCCCGTTTCATTTCACTAAGCGGTTTAAGTGGGATAGCGGCGGGTATTTGTGCTTTGATCGGCGCATGGTTTGCGTATAAAGAGTTTGAACCTTACTACCAGTCGTATAACGAAAGTAAGGGCTATGCGGGGGAAGATTTCGAGACTCTCAAGTTCCGTTTATTGATCATTGCATTGGCGGTGCTTGCGGCAGCGCTGGTTTCCGCCTTTTATTTTACCTGGAGAAAAGCAAAGCACAATAAATTGCCGGTCTGGGATCTTACCGCCAAAAGACTTACGGTGAACATGTTGATCCCACTAGTGGCAGGTGGCCTGTTTTTGCTTGCCATGTATCAATACAATGAGTGGAAGTTTATTGCGCCGGCTTGTTTGGTCTTTTATGGGCTGGCCCTGGTAAATGCGAGCAAATACACGTTGACAGATGTTCGCTATCTCGGGTTATGCCAGATTTTACTGGGATTAATAAACACACAATTTGTGGGCTATGGCTTATATTTTTGGGCAGCAGGTTTTGGTGTGCTGCATATCATTTATGGTTTTGTGATGTGGTGGAAATATGAAAAAAGCCCCCTGTCCCCCGAGGGGGGAACTTAAGGTGGTTATTTTTCATTAGATGCTGATAGTTCTTGAGGAGTGGAAGTTTGGTTGTATGCGACAGGTTCATATATTTTCATGCGGGCCATCGCAAGCTTCCACTATCAATCTTATTGATGGTAAATTAACTTCCCGGCATGGTACCGGAC
>DASTIZ010000087.1:0-5259 GCA_035717045.1 Chitinophagaceae bacterium | reverse complement strand
TAATGATCCTTGAAACCGGCACGCCGGAAGAATTCAGAAATGGAATGCGAAATCATTTGCAGAATCACTTTGCAAGGTTGTTTGAATGACAGACAACCTTCTCCTTGTCTCCTTTATTGAACAACAGTCTAAAGTACAAGTGGCGATGAGCTAGTTTCGGCGACCCTCATTCCCGAAATTGTTCCCGGGTCACGAAAGTGGTTCCGGAGTCGGAGCCGTGCCCGCCGGCTTGGATTTATCTTCCGGCAGCGGGATGAATTCCTGGTTGTCATTGGGAGGTAGTACAATGCGGCCCTGCTTCCAATCTTCCTTTGCTTGTTCTATGCGTTCACGTCGTGAAGACACGAAATTCCACCAGATGAAACGTTCGCCCAACGGTTCACCGCCAAGCAACATCAGCGTGGTATTTTCTTTTGCTGTAATGAATGGATCGTTCTCTCTGCTAAATACCAGCATTTGTCCTTCGTTATAGATGTTGCCTCGAACCTCAACACTTCCTTTTGCAATATAAAAGCCACGTTCGGAGTGTTCTTTAGGCAGTCCAAATCGTGCGCCCGACTGGAGCACCACGTGCATATAAAACAAAGGGGAACAAATTTTTACTTTGCTTCTTAATCCATAGGCATCACCTGCAATAAGCCGCATCCATACCCCCTTTTCTGTATACACTGGTAGTTGCTCCGGCTTGTAGTTGTTGAAAGATGGTGAGGCTTCTTCGTCTTTTTCAGGTAGTGCTACCCAGGTTTGAATCATTTCCAATTCACCGCCCGCCAGAGTAGCCGGGTCCTCAAACCGCTCCGAATGTGCAATGCCACGACCTGCAGTCATCCAGTTCACTTCACCGGGACGAATTACCTGCTCTACACCCAGGCTATCACGGTGCGTTATACTTCCGCCAAAGAGATAACTGATGGTTGATAGGCCAATATGCGGATGTGGTAACACGTCAAGTTGACGGACCGCAACTGGTGATGCGTTTACCGGCCCGGCATGATCCATAAAGATAAATGGACCTACCATTCTGCGTAAACGAAAGGGTAAAATTCGTCTCACATTGAGGGCTGCACTAATGGCTGCGGATCGGGAATTGATAACAATATCAAGCATACAAGGATTTGTTTTTTGGATCGCTAAAGGTACAGACAATACCAGGAGGAAGCATTTCCGGTGATGCAGGTGTGGTTGTGTTTGTTTGAAGGTGGGTTATTGAATTTCTACGAATACTCACATCTCTTCTGTGATAACTTCGATCTTACAATGTTCAAGCCTTTCAAAAAGATTAGCGTCTCTTTTGAATTGTCGCCACTCATACAGCAGCAGATCTGCTGGTCGCCAAAGTGCAACCCATCCCAGGATAATAAGTACTTCCCGGAATATGACTGATAAACTTCCCTCCGGGATTTGCCTGATAATTATCAACGTAAATAGAACCAGGACACTGAGGAAAATAATCGCAATAAGGAGGCCTTTCCAACCAAGCTTTAATGTGCGGCTCAACTGTTTTAATGACCTGGTTTTTCGATACGCAAAATGTTGACGAATTGCGCTGTCAACTACCTGTGACCTGTTCAAATTGTCCGGAGGTAAATACACTTTCAGGTAAATAGTGGTCCGGGAAGAATATTTTTCAGCTTCTTCAATAATGAACTCTTCTGCATCAGTAGTTAACATTCGCTTTCCATAAAACAAGCTATGCGGTCCGATCAGCAATCGGTCGACATCTTTCGACTTAAGTATTATTTCAGCGTTTCCCATCGTTGCTGACATGATTTTTACCTCAATGCAGGCTTACGTTCCATTCTGATTCGAATGTACTGAACAATTAAGCTTATTATCGTGTTCCTGAAAAAATACAGAGACTGGTTGGGTTGTTCGCATGTTGATGGCCTAAAGAGGCGCGATAATTGCTGGCTTCATTTAGTAGTCCAATTAACCTACTTTGAATACAACATCTCACATCAAACCTTGTAAACAATCTGTTTACCTGGAGGGTGGGTAAGACAACGGGTTACAAACTCTCGAACCTTAAACTAAAACTAATGGAAAAGAAAACTTTCAGCCTTATTTTTTCAATTGTGCTTTTAAGTGCATTGCTGGTTGCCTGTGGCAATAATCAGCAACTATCACCTGACAAAAATGAACCCATCGTTAATGACCAGCACCGTTCTAATAACGAGGAATTGACAAAGGAGAGATTAAGACGCTTTGATAGTCTTGATTTCCAGTTCTACAGCAACCAACAATGGGACAGCTTTGCTGTCAGCCACGACCCAAACATTAAAGTTTATTACCCCGATGGAACTGTTACCACGGGTTTATTTCCTCAACATATCGATATGTTAACACCCTTGTTTGCATTTGCCCCGGACACCAGGATTACCCGGCACCCCGTGATGTTCGGTAGTGGCGATTGGACAGCCGTGATAGGAGAGATGGAAGGAACGTTTTCTAAACCAATGAGCATCGGTAATGGCAAAACGATTCCACCCACCGGAAAGAAGTTCAAATTAAGCATGTCAACCATAGCACATTGGAAAGATGGCAAAATGATCGAGGAGTATTTACATTGGGATAACCAGTCGATGATGAAACAAATTGGATTGGCACAGTAAGTTGACCCGGTTTTAGTATTCAACGTTCAAATTTTTAATATGAAACTATTAGAAGATAAGGTTGCAATTATCACCGGTGCCGGTTCAGGTATTGGAAAGGCAACTGCAGAATTATTTGCAAAAGAAGGTGCGAAAGTAGTGGTATCAGACATCAACGAAGCCAACGGCAATGCTGCGACAGAAGAAATTGCAAAACATGGCGGCGAAGCATTTTTTGTAAAGGCGGATTCTTCAAAGCCAGAGGATAACGATTCCCTCGTAAAACAAACGCTGCAGAAATTCGGGGCTTTGGATATTGCAGTGAACAATGCAGGAATTGGTGGGCCATTAGGCATTACGGGAGATTATCCCATTGATGGCTGGAAAAAAGTGATTGATATAAACCTTTCCGGAGTATTTTATGGATTGCGTTATCAAATTCCTGCCATGCTTGAATATGGTGGAAGTATTATTAACGTAGCGTCTATTCTCGGTCACGCCGGTACAAAATTGTCGCCAGCCTATGTTGCAGCCAAACATGGTGTTGTTGGTCTTACAAAAGCTGCTGCACTTGAGTATGCAGACAAAAAAATTCGTATTAATTCAATCGGGCCTGGTTATATTAAGACACCGTTAGTCATGAACTCACTTGACACCAGTACATTGAACGCGCTGGTGGGATTGCATCCTATGGGACGATTAGGGGAATCTGAAGAGATAGCAGAGCTTTTGCTTTGGTTGGCTTCACCTAAGTCCTCTTTTGTAACCGGCGCATACTACCCGATAGACGGCGGTTATTTAGCACAATGATTTTACAATTGATTTTAACTACAACAAAAAAGCGATTCACGTCGTCATACTACCGAACAGCGCCTGTCTACTCCACGCGTTCTGTAACCGGGTCTGGTGTTTCTCCCAAAAATTCAACCCATGACTTTTTCAGACAAGGATAATGTTTGGCCGCTTCTGCAAGACTCATAAAAGCAATCAGGTTGTTTTCAAATCTTCTTGCCAGTGTAGCGTCGCTTAGATCACCGTTAGCCGAGAACGCTTTATGCGCAGTCGCTAATGAAAACATATCGGGAAACACCCGCGCACCGAGGTGTTCGAGAGGAATCCTGAGGGACCACAGTCCGCGGTTACCACCAACCATCGAAGGGGATGCAGACATCAATAAGGCGTGTCGTTCGTTGAAAGGTTGCGGACGATATCGTGAAACCCAGTCAATCACATTTTTCAGATGACCCGGCATCGAAGCATTGTATTCAGGACAGGAAATGATGAATGCATCGTTTTCCAAAAGTCGTTTCCTGAATTCAGTTGCGCCGTTCGGGATCGCGCCGTTCGCTTCCAGATCCTGGTTGAAAGAAGGGCAATCAAATTCACTCATGCCTGCAAGATCCGCCTTCCCGTTATTGTTCTCAATAATACGTGCCGCTAATTTTATTAAATGTGTATTCAAAGAATCATTTCTCATGGAGGCTGAAAAAAGCAGGAACCGCATTTTTTCTGCCTGGTGGCGGGGTTGTTCGTCCATTTTATTCAGATTTAATAGTTTCTTGTATTATTAATTTTCTTCTGCAAATATCCTCGCGACGATCATCTTCCCAAACGATTTCATGATACTCTTTTATGAAGGTAATTAGGATCAGCCACGCAAATAAGTTACTATGCGATATTTAATTTATTAAGCATTTCATTGGTTACGGGCTCAGTGTAGATACCATACGCATTTACCAGGATCCCTTTGAGCCCGTACTTCTCCGAAGAAATAGCGTAGATGATGCTTTGATCGGCCGCGTCACTGCTGACGTCAAACCTGAAGTACTTGTCAACTACAAATTCATCATGAAAAATCTGGTATTGCCTGTTGCGGCATTCCAGGCAATGCTGTTGAAGATTAAAATCTTCAGTATAGCCTTCGTCCCTTAATCCATTAATAGCTTCAATAAGATTGGAGTATTGTTGCATGACGACCATTTTAAAAAGGATTCAAAATTAGTTTCTTTATAATCCCGAACAATAGCTCTAGCGGATGTAAAACCCTAACCTTACACCAAGCCTCTCTCAAACTCGTTGGGAAGTCAATATCGTGAAGACGCTTGAGCTTACTCACTCCACGAATTACTCATCGCTTCTTAATTCCGTCAGAGTGACGCAAATCTGAACACAAACCTGGCTATTTTTTGATTTTTGCCAGTCTTGTCAATTTACTTTTCATAGAAGATGTTGGCGGGCTTTAATCCAAATGCTGCCTGAACGCTTTTGGCAACAGTACGATGCTCGTAGTAGTGCGACTGACGCTTGAGTCATTGGCATAAAAGTCGATTTTCTGGAACAATCCCAATAGCAAGATCCGCCCATCAAATGTTTGACTCTGCACTTTTGCAAAACTTTGGCGTCAGGGGGAACGCACGTCATCAGAATTTGGTAGGCAAAGCCTTAAATTTGTTGCACGAATGAGAACTGTTGCCACGATATTTCTCCTGGTACTTATGGTGTCAATACAAACACCAATCGGGCAACTTTTTAAACTGCCCCTGCTTATTGAACATTTCATAAAACACCAAAAACGAAACGGAGTTTCTCTCATCGACTTTTTGGAAGAACATTACTCATCGGGCCACAATGATGCAGACTTACCGGAAGATGAACAATTGCCTTTTAA